>NZ_JANGFQ010000007.1:0-35219 GCF_024707025.1 Candidatus Culexarchaeum yellowstonense | reverse complement strand
AAGTGGGTAGGAGAGGCCCTCCAAAACATTTAAAGAGATTTGCATCACCAGCATTCTGGCCAATACCAAAGAAGGCATATACATTTACAGTTAGACCATTACCAGGACCACATCCAATAGAAGACTCAATACCACTACTAATAATTGTAAGAGACATACTAAAACATGGCGAAACCTATAGGGAAGCTAAGAAGATAATTAAGAGGGGGGAAATACTCGTAGATGGAAGAATAGTAAGGGAGGAAAAGTTTCCAGTAGGGATAATGGATGTAGTATCAATACCATCCACAGGGGAAAACTATCGCGTACTTCCAGACCCAATAAAGGGGTTAAGACTACATCCAATAGGGAAGGAGGAAGCAATGTTCAAACTATGCAGAATAGAAAATAAAACCATGGTTAAGGGTGGAAATATACAACTAAACTTGCATGATGGAAGAAACATACTGATAAAGGTGGCAAATCCAGCCAAACCAGAAGAAGACGTATATGACGTATTGGATGTTGTCAAAATAGGATTACCAAATCAAGATATACAAGCTCACATAAAATTCAAGGAGGGAGTGCAAGCCCTAATAATAAAGGGTAAGAATAGAGGGCTTTATGGAAAGATAAATAGGATTGAGGGGCCAGTCCAGAAGGAATACAAAACAGCAGTAATAGAAAGCTTCAATGGCAATTTAATAAGAGCAAACATAACATACGTATTTGCAATTGGAGAAAATGAGCAATTAATATCTCTACCGAAATGGTGAGAAGAATTATGTCAAACTCAAACCCCATGCAGAAAATTATGATCGATAAAGTCGTTGTGAATATATGTGTTGGTCCAGGAGAAAAACTGGAGAAAGCAGTAAAAGTTTTAGAAGAATTAACTGGACAGAAGCCATGTAAAAGGAGAGCTAAAAAAACTATAAGGGAATTTGGCATAAGGAGGGGGGAAGAAATCGCATGCATCACCACATTAAGGGGGGATAAAGCTAAAGAATTCCTACAAAGAGCGCTTGCAGCAAAAGGCAACACCATTAAAAGGGAAAGCTTCGATAAACATGGAAACGTCTCCTTCGGAATAAAGGAACACTTAGACATACCTGGAACGAAATACGATCCAAATCTAGGGATATTCGGAATGGATGTAACAATAGTATTTAAGAAGCCTGGATACAGAGTTGCAGTGAGAAGAAGGAGGAGGAGCAAAGTGGGAAGTGCGCAAAGAGTGAAGGTGGAAGAGGCAATAGAATACCTTAAAAGTAACTTCGGAGTTGAAATTGTGGAGGGATAGAGATGGGGAAGTATAAACCACCAAAGGAGAGAAAGTTTGGGAAGGGTAGTAGACCATGCGTTAGGTGTGGACATCAAGGGCCAATAATAAGGAAGTATGGTCTAAACCTTTGCAGACAATGCTTCAGAGAAGTAGCTGAAGAAATGGGATTCAAAAAGTATATGTGAGGTGAATTAAGTTGACCATGGTAGACCCACTATCCAACGCCCTATCAAACATATGGAACAATGAAATTAGAAACAAAAATGAATGTATAATAACCCCATCATCAAAACTAATAATAAATGTTCTCAAAGTAATGCAGAGAAAAGGGTACATTGGAGAGATAGAATTAATTGATGATGGAAGATTTGGAAAAATAAAAGTCCAACTACTTGGAAGGATAAACAAATGTGGCGCAATAAGACCAAGGTATAGTGTTGGATATAGGGAGCTACCCCAATGGGAGAAACAATTCCTACCATCAAGGGATATAGGAATACTCATAGTCTCAACATCCAAGGGGGTTATGACAAGCAAAGAAGCTATGGAAAATAAAGTTGGAGGAGTCTTACTAGCATACGTATACTAGAGGGGGGAGGGAAGATGGCTAAAACATACATAGCAAGAGAAGAAATAGAAATACCGGAAAACGTGAAAGCTGAAATAAATGGTAATGTAGTCATAGTTAAAGGACCTAAGGGGGAGATAAAGAGGGATTTCACACATGCAAGGAAAATAACAATAAAATTGGAAGGTAACAAGATAATAGTGGAAAAATATTTCCCATCAAAAGAGGAAAAGGCACTAGTTGGAACAATAGCGGGACATATAAGAAACCTAATTAAGGGGGTTACTGAAGGATTCAAATACAAAATGAAAATTGTATATTCACACTTCCCAATAAACGTGAAAGTGAAGGGCAATTATGTTTATATTGAAAACTTCATAGGGGAGAAATACCCAAGAAAAGCGAAAATAATTGGTAAAGTAAACATAAACGTCACCGGAGATGAAATAATAATAGAGGGTATTGATATAGAAGAAGTAAGCCAAACAGCCGCAAATATTGAACATGCCACAAAAATAGTTGGGAAAGATCCAAGAGTATTCCTAGATGGAATATATGTTTATGAGAGGGAGTGAAAAATGAAGAGGAAGAAGATAAAGGAGATTATAAAAAGAATAAGGGAGAGGAAGATTGAGTTCATAAGACCATGGAGCTTCAGATTAAAGAGGCTTGGGGAATCTTGGAGGAAGCCAAAGGGGCTTGATGATAAACATAGATTACAAGTTAAAGGATATAGGCCAATAGTAAAGGTGGGTTATAGAAGCCCGAGAAATATACGGAATATACATCCATCAGGATACATTGAGAAGATAGTGTATAGACCTGAAGAACTTGAAGGTCTAGACCCAAAAATATACGCAATAAAAATAGCCCACACTGTAGGTAGAAGGAAGAGGATGGAAATAATTGATAAAGCAAAGCAAATGGGACTGAAAATTTTGAATCCAACAATAATTGAGGAGGCAGAGTAGAATATGCCAAACACCCTCAGAAGTGTTAGAAGGATGGCTGCTGAAATCTTAAAGGTTGGAGAGAATAGGGTTTGGATAAATCCGGAAGAGATAGAGAGAGTTTCAGAAGCAATAACTAGGGAGGATGTGAAATCATTGATAAAGGAGGGAATCATAAGGAAGAGGGCAGAAAAGGGGATAAGTAAAAAGGAGAAACGTAAAAGGAGGGGGCCTGGAAGTAGGAAGGGGCCAAGCATTAGTAGAAAAGTTAAATGGATCATGAAAGTTAGAGCACAAAGGAAGTTCATAAGGGAACTCAAAGCTAAAAAGGTTATCAGCGAATCCACATACAGAATGCTTTATAGAATGGTGAAAGGGAATGCCTTCAACAGCATCTCACAAATAAAGACATTCATAAAGGAAAGGAATCTGGCAAGGAGGAAGTAGTATGGCTAGGGGGGCAAGATATAAAGTTCCATTTAGAAGGAGGAGGGAGGGGTTAACTGATTATAGAGCGAGACTGAAAATGATAATATCCAGAAAACCAAGACTTGTTGTTAGGAAAACCAACATGTATGTAATTGCACAAATAGCTGAAGCAAAGATAAATGGTGATGAAATAATAGTTTCAGCACACTCAAAAGAACTCAGAAAATACGGATGGAAATATTCATGCAAGAATACCCCAGCATGCTACCTCCTAGGATTATTGGTGGGATATAGAGCAGTGAAGAGTGGAGTGAAGGAGGCAATACTGGACATTGGATTACACAGACCAACTAAGGGGGCTAGAGTGTTTGCGGTGGCTAAGGGGGCTTTAGACGCTGGATTAAATATCCCAATATCAGAGGAAAAGATTCCAAGTGAAGAGAGAATTAGAGGAGAACACATAAAAGAGTATGCGGAAAAACTCCTCTCAGAAAATCAAGAAGAATATAATAGGAGGTTTTCTAATTACATGAAAATGAAAGTCAAACCAGAAGATATTACTGAGGAATTCGAAAAAGTTAAAAAGAAGATAATAATGGAATATGGGGGATGAATATGGGGGAGGAAACAAGCACGCAGAAAACTGAATGGGAACCAAAAACCACTGTGGGAAAATTGGTTAAGGAGGGGACTATAAACTCAATTTATCAACTCTACAGCCTTAACCTGCCAATACTTGAACCGGAAATAGTAGACATATTGGTCCCAAACTTAAAGAATGAAGTGGTATATGTTAGCATAGTTCAAAAACAAACAGATGCAGGAGAGCAAAGTAGATTTAAAGTTGCAGTCATAGTTGGAAATGAAGATGGATTAGTTGGAATTGGAACTGCAAAAGCAAAACAACTTAGATTCGCAATAGACAAAGCAATAGAAGATGCAAAACTAAAAATAATACCAGTAAATAGGGGTTGTGGAAGTTGGGAATGCTCATGCAATAGACCGCACAGCATACCATTCAAAGTGGTTGGGAAAAGTGGAAGTGTTGAAATAACATTAAAACCAGCTCCAAGGGGGGTTGGACTAGTAGCAGGAGACCCTGCAAAGGTAGTTCTCAGACTTGCAGGCATACAAGACATATGGTCATTCACAAGGGGGGAAACTAGAACAACACTAAACTTCATAATGGCAACCTATAATGCCCTAAAGAATACAAATAGATTCAGATTCGGATGGAGAAGTGCGTAAAAATGAGCAAACCCATAGCAGTAATAAGAATTAGGGGAACAGTTGGAGTGCCAAAAGAGGATGAAGATACGCTAAAAATGCTTAGATTAAATAAACCAAATCACATGAGAATATTAAAGCCAAATCCAAGCATAATTGGAATGATAAAGAAAGTTGAAAAATATGTAACATGGGGAGAAATAGATTTGGAAACCTTAGAAATGGTCTTGAGGAAGAGGGGGAGACTCACTGGAAATAGGAAATTAACAGATGAATACGTGAAGGAAAAGCTTGGATTAAATGGTATAAGGGAACTTGCAGAGAAAATATTTAATGGGGAAATAGATATAAACGATCTAAAGGATTTTAAACCAATATTCAGATTAACACCCCCAAGTGGTGGATTTAAGAAATCAGTAAAAGCATTCTATTCATCAAATGGGGAACTTGGATATAGAGGTGGGGAAATAAACAAACTAATAGTTAGAATGTTGTAGGGTGATGAATATGGTTGTAAGGAGGGAGAAGAAGAGTAGGAAGCTGAGGGGCAGTAGGTATATGGGTTATGGTGGAACACAACATAGAGGGAGCGGACAGAGGGGTGGATTTGGAAAGGCAGGGCTACATAAACATAAATGGTCATACATATTGAAGTATGATAGAGACTATTTCGGAAAACATGGCTTCAAAGCTCCAAAAAGCATTAAAGAAATAGATAAACCAATAAACCTGCGGGAAATAGAAGAAATGATAAATAAAGGCAAAATAAGTGGAACTGAAAAGGATGGGAGAATAGTAATAGATGTAACACAATTTGGATACACAAAGGTTTTAGGTGCTGGAAGATTAACAAAGCCAATAATAGTTAAAGCTAGAAGTTTCACCGAGAAGGCTGTAGAAAAGATTAGGGAAACCGGCGGAGAAGCCGTGAAACTGGAATCTTAAAAGCAAATTAACATTTAACATAAATTATTTAGGGTTTAAACAAATAGTTTAGTGTGAAGTTTATGCCAAGAATCCTTGAACTTCTCGAACCAGTAACGAGAATATTACCAGAAGTTGAAAAACCAAAACAGAAACTACCATTAAGAGACAGACTAATATGGACCGCCGTGGTACTCACGCTATACTTTATAATGAGTGAAATCCCACTTTATGGCATTAAAGGTGCATTGGGATACGATCCATTCATGTACATGAGATGGCTTTTCGCATCAAAAAGAGGAACTCTAATGGAGCTTGGAATAGGCCCAATAGTCACAGCAGGATTAATAATGCAACTACTTGTTGGATCAAAGATCATAGAGCTGGACTTCACAAACCCGAGAGACAGAGCATTATTTAGCGCTTCACAAAAACTCATGACATTAATATGGGGTGCCATACAATCAATATCATATATACTTGGCGGAGCCTTCGGACAATTGGACATATACACATCGATAATCATATTCCTACAATTAATGATAACCACATTACTACTAATGTTAATGGATGAAATGATACAAAAAGGGTGGGGGCTTGGAAGTGGGGTAAGTCTATTCATAGCTGCAGGCATAGCTCAACAAATGTTCTGGGAAACATTCTCACCAGTTATTGGGAGTGATGGGAAATACATTGGAGCAATACTATACACTGCTCAAACATTACTAAGTGGAGGAGGACTAATGAATGCCCTAATAAGACCATATGGACTACCAAGCCTAACAGGACTAATAGTGACCACGGTAATACTGCTCTTCGTAATTTACATGGAGGGAACAAGGATAGAAGTGCCCATCACAATGGCGAAATATAGGGGGATTAGAACAAAAATACCATTAAAATTCCTATACGTTTCAAATATACCAATAATATTCACTTCAATGCTATTCGTAGACATACAGATAATCTCCCTACTAATATGGAGGCAATTCAACGTAAATAATACAAATATAATATTGAACCTAATTGGAACATTCAACCAGACAACTAACACCCCAATTGGTGGATTAGCATACTACACGAAGCCACCATCAGGTATATCATCAGTCATAAGCGACCCAATACATGCAATCATATACTCAGCTCTACTAATAATTTCATCAGTGATATTCTCGATAATATGGGTTCAAGCATCAGGCCTAAGCCCAAGAGATCAAGCCGAACAACTTGTGGAATCAGGATTACAGATACCTGGATTTAGAAGCTCACCAAAAGTTATAGAAGGGATACTAAACAGATACATACCTCCACTAACAATATTAAGTGGAATAATAGTTGCATTAATAGCCATAGTGGCAGACCTACTCGGAGCCATAGGCTCTGGAATGGGGATACTACTGGTTGTGGGCATAATATATCAATATTGGGGGATGTTAACGCAAGAACAAATGATGGAAGCATATCCAATACTTAAAAGACTTGCTGGGGAAAGATAGTTAAGGAAGATAAGAAAATTTTTAACCACAAATTGATAAACTTACCTATCAGAAATCATTGAAGGGTGGGGGAATTGCTGGATTGGATAATAGACTACTTAATAAAGCTCTTCGGCCCATATAGAGATCCACCACTCTCATCAATAACAGTTATAGGTATAAGCATCATGGTATGCATGATAACCATAGCAGCCAACTACCTACTACTTGACGTGGAAAAATTGAGGCAACAAACCAGGGAGATAAATGAGTGGAGGATTCAAATGAGGCAAGCAATTTTAAGCAATGATAAAAAGCAGATAGCCAAATTGAAGAAGAAGGAGGCTTACATAAGAGAGTTGGAAGCAAATGTAACTGCACAGAGAATGAAGCCAACACTCATATTCATGATCCCACTCTGGATATTCTTCATAATATTCGCCGCAGTATTCAACAACCCAGCATACGGATATGTTGTGGTAGCACCATTCCCAATACCATTTGCAGGATACAAACTTAATTTTGGATCATGGTATATATTATGCTCAATACTCATACTACCAATACTTCAAAAAATATTTAAATTAACATAAAGGGGGGTGTATATATGAACGTTAGATCTAGAACTAAGAGACTTGTCTTGAGGAAGACGCCTGGAGGGAGAATTGCAATACATTATGAAAAAAGAAGGCCAAATATAGCCAAATGCGCTCTATGCAAATCAGAGTTAAGGGGGGTTCCAAACCTACCACCAGTGAAAATGAGGAAATTGCCAAAAAGTTCTAAGAGGCCTAATAGACCATATGGTGGATATCTAGACCACAAATGTTTGGAAAAACTCATAAAGATGGCTGTTAGGGAGGGCGCCCATTGAAAAAGATAGTTATAACAGTCAGTGGCCCTCCAGGCTCAGGTAAAAGCACCCATGCAAAAAGGATAGCGGAAAAACTTAATTTGAGATACTTTTCAATAGGGAGATACTTCAGAGACATAGCTAACAAAATGAACTTAAGTTTAGAGGAATTTCAAAGAATAGCTGAAAAAGACCCAAAATATGATTTGGAAGCAGATAATAGGACATTGATGGAAGCAGAGAAGGGGGGAGTTGTAATAGATGGCCATTTAACGGGTTGGATAGCAAAGGAAAAGGCTGATATAAAAATATACTTAACAGCATCACTGGAAGAGAGGGCGAGGAGGGTGGCGAAAAGGGATGGAAAACCCTTCGAACAAGCAATAAATGATATAAGGAGGAGGGAGGAGAGCAACGCCCTTAGATACAAGACCTTCTATGGAATAGACCTTAATGATCTAAGCATATACGATATTGTCATAAACACTGAGAAGTGGGAGGAGGAAGAAGTATCACAAACCTTAATATACTTAATACAGAAATATATGGAGAAACGAAACACTTTTAATTAAGCGAACAAATCCCTTTTGTCCGGAGGGGGAAATATGTCAGCAATAGAGGTTGGGAGAATATGTGTAAAAACGAGGGGGAGGGAAGCAGGTAAGAAGTGCGTTATAGTGGATATAATAGATGATAAATTCGTTTTAGTAACTGGACCAAAAAGCGTTAGCGGTGTGAAGAGGAGGAGAAGCAACATAAAACACCTAGAACCAACTGAGAAAAAGATAGAGGTAAAGGCAGGGGCATCGGATGACGAAGTAATGGAAGCCCTAAGCAAACAAAACCTGTTGGAATACATGAAGGAACCAATTAAGATAAAGGTTCAGTGAAAAGGAAGGGGGCAAAGCAATATAAACAATTAAATAAATCAAATTTTATTGAGTGAGAAGTATGAGTGAACCATCTAGGAAGAGGGAGATACTGATAAAGGGGGAAGAGCCATTAAACCCAGAGTATGGAGTAAACCCATATGAGAGACCAATACAAACTCACATAAAATATGGAATTATAAATTTAGATAAAACACCTGGACCGACAAGTCATGAAATAACATCATGGGTGAAGAGAATATTAAATGTAAAGAAGGCTGGACATGCCGGGACCCTAGAGCCCCTAAAATGGGGCGGGGAAACCCGAATGTTTCAGGTATACTTCCAATAGCACTGGAAAACGCCACAAAAGCCATGATAGCAATGGCAAAGGCCCCAAAGGAATACATATGCGTAATGAGATTACATGGTAAAGTAAGCGAGGAAGATATAAGAGCAGTATGTAAAGAATTTATTGGCCAAATATATCAGAGGCCACCAATTAAATCGTCAGTAAAGAGAGTTGTGAGAATAAGAACAATATACTACCTTGACGTACTGGAAATATCTGGTAGAGATGTATTGATGAGAATAGGGTGTGAAGCTGGAACGTACATAAGGAAGCTATGCCACGATATTGGAATAGTTCTTGGAGTTGGAGCCCACATGCAAGAACTTAGAAGAACAAGGAGTGGAGTATTCAAGGAAGATGAAACATTAACAACCCTACATAGACTTAAAGATGCATATGACACATGGGTTGAAGAGGGGGATGAAAGCGAATTGAGGAAAGTTATATTGCCCGTGGAGAAAGCTGTGGAGGAAACACCCAAAATAACCATAAGAGACAGCGCTGTGGATGCAATATGCCATGGAGCAGACTTAGCAGCACCAGGAATACTAACCATTGAAAGTGGAATTAAGAGGGGGGATTTAGTGGCATTAATGACAAAGAAGGGGGAGCTCGTTGCCCTGGGAACAGCTCAGAAGAGTAGTGAAGAAATTTTGAATGCTGAAAATGGAATAATGGTTAAAACTAGGAGAGTTATAATGGAGAGGGGGACATACCCAAAAATGTGGAAATAAATTATTTATGAGTAAAATGAAGATAAAATTAGGATAAGCCGGGGTAGCCTAGCGGTAAGGCGCAGGCCTGGAGAGCCTGTGTCCCTTCGGGGACTCGCGGGTTCAAATCCCGCCCCCGGCGCCAAAATAATTTATGGAAAGTGGGATGCCTAACTTTATATAATGAAGAAATGCAAATTGTGATTTTGAAATTGCAATATTGTATGGGTGAGTGGTTAATTGCCCTTCGACCCTGTACTCTTAATGATCTTTACTGGTTCATGCAATATCTTAATTTGATAGCATTCAATTAGCTTCGAAATGATGTTTTCCCTCAACCTTTGATCTAGAGCTTCAGGTGGATATACTCCAGGCTCCTTCAATTCCTTTATTACACCGATTGATGATACCAGTACTGCCGCAGCGGAGAATGCCATTGGAGTTGTGGCTATCTTCATATTTAAAAGATCACTTAATTTTGGGGGTAGGGCATTGATTTTCACGATCGATCTCTCTCCACCCTTAAAACCTATAGCTTCAACGGACACGGCCAAAATCATGTCATCAAGGCCATGTATATGCTCAATTGGATTGTATCCATCGAATTTTCTTGCCAAACTGTAAAGCACTTTTATCGGCGAAATAAGTTTCCTATCAACCCTTATCTCATCATTACTAAATAAGCCTAGGTCGTAAAGCCCCTTTACAAATTCTATTTCGGAGCCACCTGACTTCAAGTCAATTCTCTTAAGTTTTATATATTTTGGGAGTGTTGCTAATTCATCTCCATAGATTAGGTAAGTCCTCTTCCTACCAATTGGATTTGGAAATTCATATTCCTCCATTCCACTCAATGGCTTCTCAATTTTGAAGCGTCCATTCTCATAGACTATTGGTGGGCATGAGAAGTGCTCTATGGTTAAATGTGGAGACCAAGACCAAACACGCCAATATGGTATTTGATCCTCAACAAGCCTCACCTTTATAACCTCAACTTCATCCAAAACCTCTGAACACCACTTAGCCATTAAATTGGTTAGTCCAGGTGAAACACCCAAATTTATTATAGCCTTCAACCCTTCATTAACGAATTCACTATTCAAAGACAGTTGCTCAGCATTTGCATAATCATTTGATGCAAGATCCAAATAGTCTGCACCAACCTTTAGACAACCCCTCATTATCTTGATGTTTAAAGTTGGAGATGTGGAGTTTACCACAACATCAGCTCCTTTAATACAATTCTCGATATCAGAATCCCTTGATAAATCAAGCTTCCTAAAATCTACGTTCACATGATCGTCATAATGAATAGTCTTAAGTGAAGATTTAACAGCATTAATTTTCTCAGAACTCTTATCACAACAAATAAGTTCAGATACAGCTTCATTTGAGATAAGCATCCTAAAGATGTTGGAGCCAACCAAACCTAAACCCAGCAGTAAAACCTTCATAAAATACACCCCACAAAACAATATTTAATAATGATTTAAGTGGAACTTACGGTTAGCAATAAGTTAAATTCAGATCATTAATATAAATTTTACTTCATCAAAACATGGAAGGCATATTTAAAGTGGAACATTTAAATCTATGGGTTTAATGGAATTTACACATTCATTTAAAAAGTGATTGAAATCCAATTCAGATAGTAGTTTTGAAACATTACCAGGATTGGCCATTGTGGTTACACGTTTAGGTCTAGCCCAACAATCAATACTGGAACTGGCGTAACCCTCCCTTTCAATAGCATAATCATAAAATCCAAGTTTCTTAGCCATAGACACTATCTCCTCCTTATCATAAGCAATTAAAGGCCTAACCACTGGAAGATTAGAATATGAATTTAAAACCATTAAATTCCTTGAAGTTTGAGAAGCAACTTGACCGAGAGATTCACCGGTGACAATGGCCCAAGCCCCCAATCTCTCAGCTAACTTATTTGCAACAGCATACATCATTATCTTACACAAAACGCAAACATACTTCCCACCATTATCGCGAATATGCTCAAGCCACTTATAATGATCATAGGTGTACACGTGTAAATCTTCACCCAAATGCCAATAAGATATCCGCCTAGCAATGTTGATGAACTTCCTAAACCTCAATGGATCCTTAACATCAGCATATAGAATAGTTAATGGGCATCCACGCTTCATCATACACCAAGCAGCCACGGGCGAATCAATACCCCCAGAAACTAAGCATACAACCCTTCCAGAAGTACCTAATGGTATTCCACGTAAACCATCCCTCCTCCACAAATAAATGTAACAATCACTATTCCTAACTTCAACATAGACGGTTCTATCCGGAGACTCCAAGGATACCTTCAACCCAGTTTTCTCCTTAATAATTGATCCAAGCTTAACTTCAAGATCTCTACTACTAAAATCATGCTTACCACTCCTCCTAACCCTAACAGCAAAACTTTTAGCATCTTTAAGGAGCTCACCGCAATTTTGAGCTATAAAATCTTCAAGTTTAGATAATTCAACATATATGTAGGGGGAATAATAGGATATACCAAAAATTCTACCCAAAATATTCATAGCCCTCTCAACATCATCAACATCCACAATAATTCTAGACCACTTATGCTTAACATTACATTTCAAACCCTCATCCTTTAAACTTGAAGTTATATTCCTCATCAATTTACGAACATAACTACGCCTAACAAAATCGGATTTAATGGCTATTTCACCATAAGCAACCAGAATACCACTCCACAATAGCATATATGTCTATATATTTTCACCCTTTATGTAGAGATAAATATAATTGAGTGATGCTTAAGAATTTATTTTGAAGGAAAAGTAAATAAAGAGTTTGAAGAATATATTTTTGTAGCCGGGGTAGCTCAGACTGGGAGAGCATCCGGCTGAAGACCGGACTGTCGTGGGTTCAAATCCCACCCCCGGCATAACTATTAAAAAATGGGGAATAGTTTAATTCCCTGCATTGCCAGATGAATTATTTCTTCTCCCGTAAAGCACACCTTTAGGGTCTTTTAGTAGCAGCACGATTTCCCAGATGATTAATGCGAATATCAGCATTGTAAACCCCAGTAATGTAGCGTCTAATGTCATTTCAAGGAATTCTCCACCCTCTGTTAAGAAACCATATACGTGATCTACGAATACCATTATTGTTGCACCCCAAAGTATTAGGCAGAGCACCTTCAATAGATACTTATCATCATCGGCCATCGAATACCATAATGGTGTCACTATAGCTGCTGCAAACGCTAATATTATAAGCCACAACCTTCAATCACCAGTAAACTTATATGTGAGTGTTACATTATTTAAATTTAGTGTTACTGAGTTGTGAGACTATGGCATGCTTCCTCATACCCATGACCCTAGCCATCCTGACATCCATAATACAGAAGACAGCAAGAACTATAGCTGAGAAGTTGAAGCTTTGGCTGCTTAACGCATTGTTGTGGGGAGGAAGTCTATTATTGGCATTGGAGCATGTGTGGCATGGGGAAGTTGTTCCATGGCCACCATTCCTCACAGCCATGAGCACTCCAGAAGATATTCCGGTAATGCTACATGAGATGGCAACTGCAGGAACTGCGATGTCCATAGTTACATGTAGTGCATGGGCTTCAATCCTAATATTAAGCACTTACATTCCAAAAATGAGGATACATAGGCTTACTATGATGAAAGCAATTGAACAACAATCTGGAATACCAATGTCACATCAAAATTAACACTCTTTTTATATAGTTGAAAAATAGAGGGTGGGTTTTAGAAGTTTATGATTTTACCTTTGTATAGCATAGCCACCAGTCGATGCACTTAATTTCGCCAGCCTTTTCCTGTTCCCTCCTCTTTTTAATCATGTCCACAGTATCTGCTGGTGGGACAATTACATTGTCTCCTATGATCTCATTATTTGGCCAGTTTGCTGGAATGGCGTATCCTTTATCGGCGATTTGTAATGCTTTAATCATTCTGAGAATTTCATCAATATTCCTGCCAAGCTCCATTGGATAGTAGAGTATAGCCCTGATAATCCCCTTAGGATCAACTATGAATACTGCTCTTACAGTTTGAGTTCCCTCTGCTTGTTTGTGCCGCATACCCAATCTTGCGGATATTGAACCAGTATTATCTGCTATTATTGGGAATTGTATTTCAACATTCAACTTTTCCTTTATCCATTCCTCCCACTTTAGATGAGCGAATACTTGATCTATGCTAAGACCGATCAATTCGCAGTTAAGGCTTTTGAATTGCTCATATCTCTTTTGGAAAGCTACAAACTCCGTTGTGCAGACGGGTGTGAAATCTGCTGGATGACTGAATAAAACGAACCATTTACCACTATAATCGTCTGGCAACTTGATAATGCCCCTCGTCGTTCTCACTTCCATTTGAGGAAACCTTTCACCTATTAAGGGCATAGTATATTCCATAATTTTTCACCAATATGCTACTCAAAAAAGTATAGTGTAATTTTAAATTAAAAGATTGTGTACGATATTCGGATGAAAGATTGTGTGGAAATCTAAAATTCATATGAAGATACAATGATTATTGACGAAGTTGATTCATATACTTTTTTACATGTGCATTGTCGGAGAAATTTCAATTCATAATAATTGTTGAGGGAAAAAGAAGGTGGTTTTAGAGTTTATTTGGAACTTAGAACACCACTTATAGTTTTCCAATTCTGTACAGTGTCGTTCCGCAAACGGGGCATTTACCACGTATTGCCAGTCTACCATTCTTTAGAGTCACTTGCTCAGGGTTCACCATAGTCCTTTTGGCTTTGCACTTCACACAATATGCTTCTACCAAAATGTATCACTGTAGAGTAATTATGTGTGTTTATGCTTAAAAGGGTTGTGACCAAATTTTAATGAATTATAGTAAATT
This sequence comes from Candidatus Culexarchaeum yellowstonense, assembly GCF_024707025.1. Lineage (NCBI taxonomy): Archaea > Thermoproteati > Candidatus Culexarchaeota > Candidatus Culexarchaeia > Candidatus Culexarchaeles > Candidatus Culexarchaeaceae > Candidatus Culexarchaeum > Candidatus Culexarchaeum yellowstonense. The sequence goes on along the minus strand of NZ_JANGFQ010000007.1, from coordinate 20,694 downwards.
TGGGTAAATGAGAAATCTAAAATGCATTAAGGAAAGTATTTATTTTGAATATTTATTGATCCACCTATATACTGTTTTTATTGGTATATTCAATTCATTTGATATCTGTTTCACAGTTAATCCCTTATCCCTAAGCTCCCTAGCTTTTTCCATAAGTTTCCTTCTTTCAAATTTATGATATCTTGATTTGTTTTCAATGATTATTCTGTTTTCATGGCCGAAGAGAGATAGGGCAAACTTAAATGCAGCTAAGTTGCTACTCTCCCTGGAAATATAACCTATAATTTTAATTTGGTAATCGCTTTCAATGTAGCTTTTAAGTTGCATCAATGCTGACTTTATTAATTTAAATGTCATGTTTGGATTGTGGAATATGACTGTTACAACTTTATCCTCTTCATCAATTCTCACATCATAATCGCTTGCACTTAGACTCATAAGGGACACCTCAATAAATTAAACTACTTATTTAAAGTATAAGCTGGAATATAAAGTTTTCTCACTTTTCAAATTCTTCAAAAGAGAGAAAGATTTATATACCTTCTCATATTATAATAATATTGAAAATGAGAATTATCGGGGGTGAGAATCATGAACTGGAAGATGAGGATCCTTGAGAAGATCAAACCAATAATAACTGATAGAGGACCTCCAATAATTAAGAAGATTGTCTCAAAAATTAAATAAATTATTTTTTATGTTTTTATGGTATTAACAGAATTATGAGTGGTGCAAATACTTCTGCCACCAATGACATTACTGTGATCATGGTGTTTAAGGATGGCCCTGCAGTATCCTTAAATGGGTCTCCAACAGTATCCCCTGTAACTGCAGCTTTATGAGCTTCAGAGCCTTTACCACCATAAGCTCCAGATTCTATGTACTTCTTGGCATTATCCCATAATCCTCCAGAATTAGCCATGAACAATGCAAATATTATTCCAGTGACTATGCTTCCAGCTAGGAAGCTTGCAAGAGCCTCCTTACCCAAGAATATTAACGTCAATATTGGAACTATTATTGCGAGGGAGCATATTGGTATAAGCTCCTTTAAAGCCCCCCTAGTCGCTATGTCTACGCATCTAGCATAATCAGGCTTAGCTTTACCTTCAAGGATTCCAGGATTCTCTTTAAACTGTCTCCTTATCTCTTCAATCATCCTCTCAGAGTTTCTGCCCACAGCCAGTATTAGGAGAGCTGATAGTAGTGGGGGCATCATTCCACCAAGAATTAATCCAGATATTACTTCAGGGGTCATTAGATTCAATACTCCTATGTCCACTGAATGTGCATATGCAGAGAATAATGCGAGCACAGTTAGTGCTGCAGCTCCTATGGCAAACCCCTTAGTTATAGCTTTAGTGGTGTTTCCTGCAGCATCCAGTTTATCTAGTATATCAATAATTTCCTCTCCAAGCCCAGATTGTTCAGCAATACCCTTTGAGTTATCTGATACTGGGCCGTAGGCATCTGCAGAGATGGTCATACCCACCGTGGCAAGCATACCAACTGCAGATATTGCTATACCATAGAATGGGTTCACATTGAAGTATAGCGATAGGTACCAAGCGGCAACAGTTGCAACGCAAATCCCAATTACTGGTGGAACTATACTTATCAAACCATATGAAAAACCAGTCAATATGTTTATTGCTGCACCAGTAGTTGAAGCTTCAGCAACCTTCTTTGCTGGAGGCCTATCAATGGATGTGAAGTAGTCTGATGTCAATCCAATAATTACTCCAGCAATTAATCCAGCGGCTGTTGGTAGGAAGACTCCAAGCCACCTCTGACCAAGCCCGGAGAAATATGTGGTTACTAGTAGTAGGATTGCAAAGCAAATCCATGTTGAGAAGGACCCCCTATTAAGTGCTGCCCCAGGATTCCCCTTAATGCTAAATCTAACCACCAATACACCAATTATTGATGAAAACAAACCAATGGATGCTACCATTAATGGAAGCATTAGCAATATGCCTTCACCAAGCTCCGCACCAATTATCATTGCAGCCACTATACTGGCTATGTAGGAATCAATTAGATCAGCACCCATACCTGCCACGTCACCCACATTGTCGCCAACATTATCAGCTATTACTGCTGGATTCCTAGGATCATCCTCAGGAATTCCAAGTTCAACTTTCCCAACAAGATCAGCACTAATATCGGCAGTCTTAGTGTATATTCCACCACCAGCCTTTGCAAATAAAGCCAATGAACTTGCACCAAAACTGAAACCTAAAACTATGGTTGAAGATTCAACGTCACCCCAACCAAATATGAAACGATATACGTAGAATAATACACTTATACCCACCAGCGATAAACCAACCACAAACAACCCCATAACAGCTCCACCATAAAATGCTATTGGGAAAGCCTTAACCATACCACCCCTAGCAGCATTAGCAGTTCTAACATTGGCTTCCACAGCAGCCTTCATACCAAAATATGCTGCTAAAGTTGTACATATGGATCCCAAAACATATGCCATGGAGATACTTAAACCATAAACTACACTCCTTAAAAGCGTTGAATACACTAAACCCAAAATTACAGCCATCACAGCAACGAAAATGAATAAAGTCCTATTCTGCCTCCTCAAATAGGCTTCAGCACCCTCCTTAATGGCATCAGCAATGAACTGCATCCTCTCAGTACCACGATCCTGCTTAACAATGTAATTGTACAATGAGACAGCAATAGTTATTGAAATTAAACCTATAGCCATGGCAAAGAAGACCCACATCATTTAAATCACCAAAATATATTTCTCGGAAAAGATTAGAAGCTTACGTACATATTAGTTTTATGCTCATAAATATGAAGGAAAATCTAAAAAGATATGACATTCAAGAATTAATAGTAGTAGGGGTATCGCTTAGATATCATGAAATTACATGTACAATTGCATATAGAGTATTGAACTATTCAACACCATGAAAACCGTAAATCAATAGCAACATACCAACCCCGGAGATGACCATGGAAGTGAATAGGGATGAATCACCCACAACATATGAGAATGCAACCATAGCACCATAAATCCCTCCAATAAAAGTCAACAACAATTTTCCAACCAGCAACTTATATTTCAGGGCATAATAAGCCATTAAAATGGATATGCATGTTAATAAACCATAGGCTAAGTGTAGGGTGAAGTTACGATATGAAGTTAATGTGAATAAAGCCCACGTGGAAAGAGTAAAGGAACCTAAAACTATTAGTAGAGCATCCCAACTACTGAACTTGCTCCGCATAATTAAACCTTCAAAAGACAAAGATATATTAGTTTCCAATGGAAGCTAAGAGTCTACCATAACCCTTAATTCCAAAACCGTAGTTCAAACGTTTAAGGACAGCCCACATAGATGCAGAATTACTGGATAAAACTGGTATACCTGCAACCCCCTCTAACTTATCAATCAAATTTAAAGTTGGCATATTCGTACAACTTATAAATATGGCATCAGACGATGAGTAATCAAGTTTGGAAAATAGGTTCATAATGGCGTCAGAGGACACTCTACCTATATCAACATTCCTAATCATATTCAAGGATTTCAAATCCATAACCTTAAAACCATTCCCCACAAGAAACCTCTCCTCCAAAATATTCAATTCATCAATATATGGAGTTATAACTGAAATCTTCTCAGCCTTAAGAAACCTCAATGCACTAACCACAGCCCCAGAAGTGGATATGGCAGGTTTACCAGTAAGCCTTTCAATCCTACTTTCAATAAGCTTATCATGACCCACCCCCCTAAACAAGCTACCAGTAGTACAACCATACAAAATGACATCGACATCCGCATCAGCAAGTTTCAAAGCTTCATCATCAATTTCAGACTCCATAAGCTCCAACCCCTCAACAGTAACATCCCTAAGCTTCAAACGCGCCGTATGAATGGAGAAATCTTTAGGAAGAACCCTCCAAAACTCCAACTCCATAGTTGTATTTGAAGATGGAACGAGCAAACCAATCCTAAACAATTTCACATCCCACTTAAAATTTAAAAATCGAAGTATAAAATAAGTATATTGGGGCAATGACTGATCAGAGTTAAAAGGGATCGATGATCTAAAGGCATTTGGAGGAGCCCCATACAGAATGCGGCGGTCGTCCAGCCTGGTCTAGGACCCGAGTCTCCCAAGCTCGTGATCCCGGGTTCAAATCCCGGCCGCCGCACCAACAAAAAAGTAAAGGAGAGAAAATAATATATACATAAAAAGCATTAATCACACAAATAGTACGGTGAAAAATCATTGTATGATGAAATTGACAAAAACAAGTTTATCAAGGAATTAATGAAACTGAAGAATACACTGATAAAAGTTCAATTAGTAGATGGGAACGTTATTACAGGTAAGATCATAAGCATAGACCCAGAATACCTAAACATAATACTTGAAGTACCCACAAAAGAGGAGGAGGATGTGGGAGAGGTAGTAATGATCCCAGGATCATCAATAAGCTACATAAAATGGATGAAGAAGAGGGGGAAAAAGACAAACCTAGAGGGGGCAATACTGAGAATACTGGGAAGTGAACCAAACATATCCAAAGAAGAAATAGCAAAAATGCTAAACATAGATGTGAAAAACGTGGAGAAGGTTATTAAAAACTTGAAGAGGAAAGGACTTATAGATGAACAAAAGGACAATAAAAGCTGAAAATTAGGGGAATTGTAGAATTAAAACTCAATTATTATAAAAGCTAAAAACATAAATTAATTTGAAATTAAATGGGCATAAAAGTTACACCAATAGCATTTGAAAGTTTGGGAGTTAGATCAATGTGTACATACATTGAAACAAGAAATATAAGAATACTAATAGATCCTGGAGCATCCCTCGGATTTAGATATGGTAAAATGCCACATCCATTGGAATATAGAAGCCTAATGGAAACCAGAAGAAGAATGTATGAAGTAGCTGAAAAGGTGGATACAATTATAATAACACACTACCACACAGACCATTACACACCACTAAAAATGACAGATTACCTATGGACTTGGACCACACCAAATGAAGCTGAAAAATTGTATGAGGGGAAGAAGGTGATAATAAAGGATTACAAGAACAACATAAATTTAAATCAGAGGAGGAGAGGGTGGATCCTCTGGAAACTATTGAGTAAAGTTGAATGCAAAGTTGAAATTGCAGATGATAAGGTTATTATTGAGGGGGATACCAAGATAATCATAAGCAAACCAGTACCACATGGAGAAGAAAATTCAAAACTTGGATACGTAGTAATGGTGGAAGTAGAAGAAGCAGATGAAAGGGTGCTATTCGCATCAGATGTTCAGGGACCACAAACCAAAAGTCTCACAGACTGGATAATATCGTTAAACCCAAATCTAGTGATATTGAGTGGACCCCCAACATATATGCCGAATGCATTGAAAAACGTGAACGAAACAATAAACAACATTGCAAAAATAAAAATGGAAATAAAGCACACGATACTGGATCACCACATCTTAAGAGACAAAAAGTGGAGGGAATACTTCAATGAAGTAAGAGAGAAAGCCAAAAACGATAACATCATTGAAACAGCAGCAGAATATCTTGGAGTAGAAATGAATGCATTGGAATGCATAAGAGACGAGCTATATGAGAGAGAAGAGCCACCGGCAGAATTTACAAAGTGGTGTAGATCAATTCGTAGACATCGTGGGAAAGAGCCTCCACCAATATGATTAACATTTAAATACTGATGAAAACATTACCTAAATAACTCTATAAACCCCAAATTTAACCATGCAAATACAATAAATTGCACCAACATTAAATGGGGGATTTTATGGAAAATCGATTAAACTTATCACCCCAACAATAATTTCATCGGCTTCCTCTCCACACGTAAATTTATATTCTTAGCACTCACCACCTTCTCATCTCCAACTTCAGAGTAGAAGGCTGTGTCAGCCCCCTTCTCAAATATAAATCTATAGGCATATCCAATCTTCTCATTATCCCTATCTTCAAGCACTCTCATCACAAGAGCCTCAACAACCCCCTCTTCACTTCGATACAATTTGTCTATGGTATTTCGGAAACCCTGCGGATTTAAAATGTCAAATGAATACGTTTTACCCTTACTTTTATCCTTAGGTTTTTCCATAAGCTTTTTACCTACACCCACATGAACCTCAAAATTGTTTAGATTTATACTATCTCCACGGGATAAGTAGGATAATTTAAATGAATCCTTATACTTCATTTCAATTAATATGACAATGGATCTGCCTATAACCTCGCAAATATCATCAACAACTTTTAACGCTGTACCTTCATCCACACCAATACCTATCCTAACATTAGTCTTCCATAAAGCTTCGAAAAGCCTTGGAAACCTCCCCCTCTGTATAAAGTGTTGATCAACAATTAATTCTCCATCTCTCAGAAATCCGAGACCACGCCCAACCATAACATCCATATCCATACCCCCATATATCATTGGATTACTCATTATCGCAGCACCAGCACTAGACCCTGAAATAACCTTACCACTTAAAAATAGCATTTTTATAGCTTTTAAAGCAGGGGTTTCATTACCATCAACGATCAATCCTTTAACTATCCTATCCTGTGAGCCACCCGTGAAAAATACTCCATCCAAACTTAAAATTAAATTAACAATCTCCGATGAAAAAGCATTAACATTACAGTTTTCCAAGGTAAGATCCACAAGTATTGGTTTTGCACCAGACTTCTCAAATACCATGCTATGATTCTTCCAAGATTCATATGGGGATTCGCTGGCGAGCGGAATTACACCTATCCTGCACCCAGAACCACCAGCCAATTCGGTAATGGCATTAAAAATTTCATCAACATCAAGTATTGCCCCACCACCAACTACAAGTTTCATAAATACATGTTAGGTTTATAGTGAGTATTAAAAATTAACTAAGCCAACCTTCTATGCACGGTGATTGACGCCGAATGGGGGGTTCATAATGGAATATCAATGAAGCCCGAACACATAAAGTCTAGTTGAAACATGTGATAATAAAATGTCAACATTCAACGATGGCTCAGCACTCAAGATCTAAATCATCTATCATAAGGGCTAGAGTCATCATTGCCAATAATTCTTTTATGATCGGTGTAAGAAAAATTTATCTCCAATTTGGATTAATTTGGGATTGATGCCAATTTGAATTCTGTAAAACCATCTGTATTAGCATTCGTGAAGAAGGCGCATGAAAGGGATGCAGCTATAGAAATATTGGATTGCATATTACCATATGATCCAAATGCAAAGTTTAGAATCTTAAGCATACCTGGCATTATAGTAATTGAATCGATGTTAAATGGTTTAGAGATTATTAGGATATTGGAAAAATGCTTTGTAAGTCAAGCTAAGAGAATTATACCAATAGGTGATGTGGTGAAGCCAAATCCCACAGAAATTATAAATGGCATTATCAAATTAGCTGAAGGAATTAAGGATGGTGGAGCTAAGTTTAAAATTGAATTGAAGAGTTATGATATCTCAAACACCCATAAATCAATCATAGATGTCATTGCAAGAAAACTGATAACGGAGAAAGGATGGATTGTGAAATTAAAAGAGCCTGACATAACAATATTCATACACATATTTAGTGATGAAGCTTTCATATCAATAGTTAAACAAAGTGATATGTGGGAATTGAAGAAGTATTTGTGAATTGAAATTTCACTTTCACATAACACTCTACTACAAATTAGTTTAAATAAACGAAATTTATAAATTATTGAGATAAATAGAGAAATTTGAGGGAATTGTCAAAGATAATTGAGGAAGAATTATTTAAAAAGACAATATTTAAGGATGAAAGCAAACTATCAGCAGATTACGTCCCACAAAATCTAGTTCATAGAGAGAATGAAATAAGGCAATTGTTAAACTACCTTAGATGCATGATTGATTCACCGGGAAATATTACACAAAAGGTTCTAATAGTGGGACCTGTGGGGACGGGTAAAACAGCCACATCAAAACTCTTCGGCTTAAGCTTCTCAGATGCAGCGAGGAGGAGGAACATTAAACTAAAATATGTTCACGTAAATTGTCATAAAGATAGAACCCCCTTCCTAATACTGATGAAGATTGTTAAGACGTTAATAGATGGATTTCCAGATAGAGGGCTTTCAACGCAAGAATTATTGAATATAGTTTGTGATAGACTTGAAGAGGAGGATGAATATCTACTTATAACCCTAGATGAAGTTGATTACTTCATTAGGGTGGGAGGGGAAAGCTCACTATACGACCTATTAAGAGCCTCAGAAGAATATCTGAATAAAAAGCAGAGGATGAGCTTCATATTAATAGCCAGAGATCAATTCTTCATACCATTACTGGATAGAAGCACACAAAGCGTTTTAATGAGCAATATAATAAGATTTAAACCATACACGGCAGAACAGTTGAGGGATATATTGATGGAGAGAGTTAAAGAAGCATTCTATGAGAATACCGTTAGCAGTGAAGTAATATGGAGCATAGCAGAAATAGCTGCAAAAACAGGGGATGCAAGATATGCACTGGAATTACTCTGGAGGGCTGCAAAAACAGCTGACATGGAGGGAAGGAGGGTAGTAACAATAGATGATGTGAGGATAGCTGCATCAATGATTCACCCAAGCATAAGAGGGGAAGATATAGATGCCCTTTCAAAACATGAGAAACTAGTATTACTAGCCATAACCAGATGCCTAAGGAAAACTGATCAACAATATGTGAATATAGGGGAAGTTGAAAAGATGTATAAAATGATATGTGAGGAATACCATGTGGAAGCGAGGGCCCACACGAAAATTTGGGAATACATACAAAACTTAAAGAACGCTGGACTAATATACACAAGAATAATAAATATGGAACCAAAAGGTAGAACCACACAGATATCACTGGTGGAAACACCATTAGAGTTCCTTGAGAAAGAATTGTTAAAGAGGCTTGAGGGGGGATGAAATGAAGGTGAACATGGACATAGAAGAAATATTTGCATCGAGGGGGAGAACCAGAATTTTGAAAACACTAATAATAGAGAGGGAGATGAACATATCCGAACTTGCAAAAAGAACAGGATTAAGCTACACTTCGGTTAACAGACACCTAGAAGAATTGAAGAAGAGTGGGGTGATAGTGGAGAAGAGATTTGGAAGGATAAGAATATTTAAAATAAACGAACAAAATAAAATTGCAAAAGCAATAGAGGAATTCATGATGAAAACATAGGGAGGCTATTGAAATGTGTGGAGAAGTGAAAATGGTGGATATAACTGGTAAAAACATATCCATTAGAATAGCAACCGCTGAGGGGGAAATCAAACTTAAAAGAGAAACAATAGAGAAGATAGTTAAAGGGGAAGTGGAGAAGGGGGATGTGATTTCAACTGCAAAAATAGCTGCAATAATGGCTGCAAAAAGAACACCGGAGATAATTCCACTATGCCACCAAATCCCACTAACAAACGTAGATGTAGAAGTAAAGGTGTTGGATGATGAGAGAATAAAGGTGGAAACCACAGTGAAAACTGAAGCAAAGACTGGTGTGGAAATGGAAGCTATAACAGCCACAGCCATAGCACTAATAACCATATGGGATATGGTCAAGAAGTATGAAAAGGATGAGAAAGGAGAATATCCACAAACTGAAATTAATAGGATAAGGGTAACATTAAAAAGTAAGAAGGAGATATCACTTTAACTGACGATTCACATGCCATTAATAGATAGATATGGAAGGCCAATTGTAAATCTGAGAATAACGTTAACACATAAATGCAATTATAGATGCATATACTGCCACATGGAAGGGGAGGAAAAGGCACTAGAAGAACTAACTCCAGAGGAAATAGAAAGAATAGCTAGAGTTGCAGTTAAAATTGGAATAAGTAAAGTCAAATTAACAGGTGGAGAACCATTAATTAGAGAAGACATAGGGGAAATAGTGAGAAGGTTATCACATATAAACGGAATGGAAGAGGTATCAATGACTACAAATGGATCCCTCCTAAAGGAAAAGGTTAAGGAACTTGCAAAAGCAAATCTCAAAAGAATTAATGTAAATATCCCATCATTAAGGGAGGAAACATACAAGTATATAACCAATAGTGAATATTCCCCAAAACAAATAATAGAGGGGGTTATGGAGGCGAAGAAGCTGGGGATAAATCCAGTAAAGGTGAACATGGTCATCCTAAGGGGGGTTAATGATGATCAAATAGATGAAATGATCACATTCACGAGGAAGAATGATTTAATACTCCAATTAATAGAACTGGAGAATGTTGGAATAGATGAAGAAACATACTCAAAGTATCATGCAGACATATCATCAATTGAAGAGAAGATAAAAAATGAAGCAGAAAAGGTGATTGTGAGAAGAGACATGCAAAATAGGCGTAAATACATTTTAAAAGGTGGAGGAGAAGTTGAAATAGTAAACCCATATGAAAATGGAAGCTTCTGCTCAGCATGCACAAGGATAAGATTAACCGCAGATGGAAAGATAAAACCATGCCTAATGAGAAACGACAACTTAATAGACATAAAAAATCTATTAAGAAACAATTTAGATGAATATGAACTTATGAAACTTTTTGTGAAAGCTATTGAGGGGAGGGAGCCATACTGGAAGAGGAGGGTTACGCCTTAAAAATATTTTATCTAGGACACAAATACTACGGCTTTGCAACCCAAAAGGATAAGCCTACAATTGAAGGAACGCTAAGAAAAATTTTTAGAAGTAAAATTTGTGGGGAAAGAATTCATATAACTTATGCAAGTAGAACAGATAAGGGAGTACATGCCATAGGACAAACCATAACCATAAATGTGAAAGATGTGGACATAGATGAGGTAAATGCAAATCTACCTGAAGACATAGCCATATGGGCTTACTGCAAAGCACCAAAACACTTCGATGCCAGAAGATGCACAATATATAGACATTACAAATACATAGTTTTCAAAAAGGATTTAGATCTGGAAAAGATGAAAAATGCATCAAAGGATTTGCTTGGAATACACAATTTCAAAAGATTCTGCTATAAGGTTAAGGGACCCGTAATTAGAAGAATATACTATATAAAGATAGATAAGATTGAGGAGGGATACCTAGCAATAGAATTCATAGGATCAAAATTTGCTAGGGGACTCATCAGAAACCTAGTAGATTTACTAACAAGAATCGGAAGTGGAGAGATTAGCAATTTAAGTAGCGTATGGGAGTATAATGGACCGCTATGCATGGCACCCCCAGAAAACCTATACCTCATAGATGCATACTACCCATTGAAATACACAATTAGCGATACTGGAGTGGAAAAGGTTATTAAAGCTATAAACGTGATGAGCAATGTAAAAGATTTTGATGAAGGAACAATTTTGAAGAAGCAGATGTTAAAGGATTTTTGGAAAGTTATGAATGATGTAAGAGAACTCGGCTTAAAGTTGCATTCAACCCTTCATTAGCTTCTTTATCTCCTCACCCATACTTGGATTGCTGACAAGGAAATCCACCATCCTATCATCAAATCCAAGCCATAAAGCTATACCAGCAGCCATATTAGCATTATGATTAAATATTACCTTCAAAATTGGCAGGTACTCTGAGAGAGCTGTACGTGAAGATACATGACAGTTCTTTGCAATTAGAGAAGCTATTCCATTCATAACTTCACGAACGCTCATACTTTTCTGGAGGAGTCTAATACGCTCTGGGAAGGAGTATTTAACAAACCTATATTTCTCCCTCTTAGCCATGGAAACCCCTGCAGTCATAAGATCCATAGCATAACTTAATAGAGACCAATCTTGAGAACGTTTTATCCTACCCAAATAGACATCAGCCTTTGAGAGAGCATTATATGCATCATAAAGCTCATACACATTACCATACTGTATCGGGATATTTTCATTCAACCATTGTAAAAGCTCATCATACGATAAATCTGAGGTTATAGTGTATCTCCTAGCGGCATTACATGATGTAGAGGAGAATATACCCCTCAAAACGTCAAAGGCAGGGGTAACTCTATCCCTATATCCAAGCCACTTAACATCATCTAACTTCAATGTCTTCTTACCAGCAGCACATATTTGAAGATCATTTATAGCTGATCTAACATCACCTTCACATCTATCAGCAATAAACTTCAACGCCTCCTTATCATATGAAATGCCCTCAGCACGGCAAATCTTCTCCAAAAAACCTACAATGGATGTACTCCTAACACCATAAAACTGTATCATCAAACACATCTCCCTTAACTGCCTAAATTGGGGGTCCCATGGATCATTTGCCGTGAAGACCACTGGAAACTTTGATACTTCAATAAGCCTTATTAATGCACTCAAGCCACCCCTATCCTCAGAAGTCGATATACCATCAATTTCATCAACAAGAATTATCTTCCTAGAACTCCCAAAACCGAAATGCTTAGATGCAGCCATAGCTATTCTCTCAACATCCTCATAACTCCTATTATCACTGGCATTCATTTGAATCAATTCAGCCTTATATACTATGGATGCAACTTCAACGGTAAGTGTTTTACCAACGCCGGGAGGCCCCCAAAGTAGAGCAGCCTTATACTTAGCAGTTCCATTAAAGAATTCCTCAATCCAAGATCTAAATTGTAATATTGCCTCCTTATTTCCAAGAATCTCATCAAAGGATTTAGGCTTATACTTATTAGTCCATAAAAGTTTCTCAGCAGAAATCATTTACCACCCCTCAATTCACTACCATAAAGGGAGAAGCATGCCAATAGATAACTTAACTGAATCTCTTCATCAGCCCCCTCCACCATCCTAAAATTGACTTCACCTATCTTATCAGCCAAAAGCACTTTAACCTTATCAGGTATATCTAATGCGAAAACTTCCCTATGCATTTGCTTAACAATATCAACACCTGAAAGCCCATAATTTATCATGAGCTCCCTAAGCTTACCCCTAGCATTAACGAAATCCCCCTTCAAAGCCAATGCCATCATCTCCCTAACCTCAACGGGATTCGCCTTCCCAACAACCCTATAAACAGCGGATTCATCAACAACACCGAGGCTTGCAGCTGCTTGAAGAGTATTTATAGCCCTCCTCATATCACCCTCAGCAACATAGAGTATTGCCTCCAAACCCCCAGGAGTTAACTTCACATTCTCATTGCTGGCAATATACTTCAATCTCCCAGCAATATCCTCATTGGAAAGAGGCTGAAAACGGAAGACTGCACACCTAGACTGTATAGGCTCAATAATCTTGCTCGAATAATTCGCAATCAATATGAATCTACAAGTCCTAGTATACAACTCCATTATACGCCTCAAAGCTTGCTGAGCATCTGCAGTCATGTTGTCAGCTTCATCCAATATGATCAATTTGAATGGAACATCCCCTAGAGGCATCGTCCTAGCATAATCCTTAATCCTATCCCTAACGGTTTGAATTCCACGCTCATCTGAAGCATTGAGTTCTAAAATATTCTGCCTCCAATTAGCACCATAAAGATCGTATGCTAAAGCCAAAGCCACAGTGGTCTTACCGCAACCCGGAGGACCTGCAAAGAGCATGTGAGGAACATTCTTACTTGAAACAAAACTCTTAAGTCTAGGCACAATATCCCTCTGATTAACAACCTCATCCAAAGTTTTAGGCCTATACTTCTCAGTCCAAAGCATGAATACATCTGAACACATAATCACACCAATTCATATTACTATACAAAGGAGGATATTAAGATTAACATGTCAAATTTAAGTTAAGGGAAAAAATTAATACTTGCAATATTAAAGGGAAAGTGTTGGTGTAGATAATGCTTGAATTTATAAATGAAGCATCAAAAATAATATCAGATACAGAACTCATAAAAGCCACTGTAAAGAGGACTTCAACCCCAATGGAACTAGGGGGGATGAAAATAAATTTAGATGCTGAAGGCATGGAAATACTAATACCAAAATGGGCATCAGATAAAATGATGAAAGATGGATTAATAGAAGTGAAGTATGTTGAAGAACTTGGGATAAAGGAGCTGAGAAAAACCCTTTGGAAAGAATCTAGGGAAACCAATTTAACGAAAATAGATCCTCAATTCTACATGAAAGCAAGAGCCACAATTAAAAGGTTAATGGATGATATAAAGAGAGATCCAACCCCGGAAAAAATCCAAGAGGAAAGGAAATATAGGGATGCATTCATGGATATAGTGAATTGCAGAATGCAGAAAGTATTGCAATTGGCAATAACAGAATCAATACCACAAACAATAAGTGAAAATATGACCATAGAAGAGAGAATACTGCTAAAAGAGATAAAAAGAATGCTAACAACATGGAAAGATCAAGTAACAAGAATAGGTGATGAAACATGAGCCTAGAATTATTGGAAGCAGACATAAGAGAGAGATTTGTGGACTTCCTAAAATCATTCAAGAATAGTGCTGGAGAATACTACTATAAAAACATGCTAAGCCAAATGGTTGTAACTGGACAAAAACATCTAGTTATAAACTTTGAAGACCTATTGGAATACGACCAGCAACTGGCAGAACAATTAATAGAGAAACCATCAAAAGTCATTGAGGCAGCTTCAGCAGCCATAAGAGATGTAATGATGAGTAGCATAAACATAAACTACGCAAGGAAAGTCAAAAGGTTCATAGCAAGATTCAAAAAGTTACCAGAAGTAATCCCAATAAGGAAGATTAGATCAGAACATGTTGGAAAACTAATAATGATAGAAGGCATACTTACAAGAGTCTCATCAATAAAACAACAAATAGTGAAAGCAGCGTACAGATGCGAGAAATGCTCAGAAATAACCTACGTAGAAGCAGCCAGCCTAGATGAAAGGATAAATCCACCGGAAAAATGCCAACACTGTGGAGGAAGAGTATTCAAACTAATCCCAGAAGAATCCGAATTTATAGATTGGCAAAGGCTAACGATACAAGAAAGACCAGAAGAACTACCACCAGCCCAATTGCCAAGATCAATAGAAGCCATTGCAAGAGAAGACCTAGTGGATGTAGCTAAACCCGGTGATAGAATAATAGTTGTAGGGATACTGAAATCCGTGAAGGAACATACTGGAATGGGAACAACATTTAGACCTGAAATAGAAGTAAATTACATAGAATTATCGGAAAAGGGGATGGAAGAGATAGAAATAACTCCAGAAGATGAAGAGAAGATAAAGAATCTAGCAAAGGATCCAATGATACATGAGAAAATAATCCAATCAATAGCGCCATCAATATATGGTTATAGAGAAGTTAAGGAGGGGATTGCATACCTACTATTTGGAGGGGTGCAAAAAATTCTACCAGACGGTATGAGGATAAGAGGAGACATAAACATACTATTGGTCGGAGATCCTGGAACTGCAAAAAGCCAAATACTACAATACGTTGCCAGAATAGCTCCAAGAGGAATATATACATCTGGAAAGGGATCCACTGCTGCTGGATTAACAGCGGCAGTCGTAAAAGATAGAACCACCGGTGACTGGTATCTTGAAGCTGGAGCACTCGTACTTGCAGATGGAGGAGTAGCATGTGTAGATGAAATAGATAAAATGAGGAATGAAGATAGAGTAGCTATGCATGAAGTAATGGAGCAACAGACCGTGAGCATAGCAAAGGCAGGTATAGTTGCAACATTAAATGCAAGAACATCAATACTAGCCTCAGCAAACCCAACACTTGGAAGATTTGTAGAGCAAAAGTCAATAGTTGAAAACGTCAATCTACCAATAACAATACTTTCAAGATTCGACCTAATATTCCCATTGAAAGATGAGCCAGATGAAGAGAGAGATACGAAAATGAGTGAACACATACTAAGATTACACCAAACGAGGGGGTACGTTTCACCCCCACCAATAGAACCAGAACTCCTAAGAAAGTACATAGCATACATGAGGAAGAACGTTAAACCAAGATTATCAGATGAAGCTATGGAAAGGATAAAGGAGTATTATGTTGAAATGAGGAAACTTGGGAAGAATGGGGGGAGCATACCAATAACCCCAAGACAGCTAGAAGCATTAATAAGGATGACGGAAGCAAGAGCCAAAATGGCTTTAAGAGATGTAGCCACAAAAGATGATGCGGAAGCAGCAATAAGGCTAATGAACTATGTATTGGAGAAGACAGCATATGATGTTGAAACTGAAAAGATAGATATAGACATGATACTAACTGGAAAGACAAAGTCGCAAAGGGACAAAATGAACATCATAATGGATTACATAAGAAGTAAAGTTAAGGAGATAGGTGGACCAATAAAAAAGGATTTCGCTGCAGAAGAGATAGAGAAGGCACATGGAATAGAGAAGAATACTGTTCTCGAAATTATAGAAAAGCTATTGAAGGAAGGAATACTATTTGAAGCTAGACCAGGATATGTGATGCCAACATAGTGGAGGATGAGTAAGATTAAGATAAGAGAGCTACCAATACCTAAGATAATAAGGGACATATTGGAAGCTAATGGGATAATTGAACTATACCCACCACAAGAACAAGCTGTAAGAAGCGGACTACTTAATGGGGAAAACATAGTGCTAGCCATACCTACAGCTGCAGGAAAAACGCTTGCAGCTGAATTAGCCATAACAAAAAGATTACTTGAAGAGGGAGGGAAAGCAATATACCTAACACCATTAAAAGCGCTTGCCTCAGAAAAGTATGAGGAATTCAAAAAGTATGAAAACGCTGGATTAAAGGTCACCATAAGCACAGGGGATTACGACAACCCAGAACCTCAACTCAAATACTACGACATTATAGTCATGACAAATGAAAAGGCAGATAGCATCCTCAGAAACAAACCTCCATGGATGAATGAAGTTAAAGTGGTGGTGGCAGATGAAATACACCTAATAAATGATGATGATAGGGGACCAACCTTAGAAGTGGTTTTAGCAAAACTATTATCAACAAACCCACAATCTCAAGTTATAGGTTTAAGTGCAACAATAATGAATGCAGAGGAAATAGCTGAATGGTTAAATGCTAAACTAGTGAAAAGCCATTGGAGACCAGTACCATTAAGGAAGGGGGTTTATGTAAATGGGAGAATAATATATGATGATGGAAGCATAGTAGAGGTTACAAAGGAAAAGATGGACTCATACCAAGCATTAACGAAACAAACCCTAGAAGATGGAGGTCAAGTGCTAATTTTTTCAAACACAAGAAACGATTCTAGGGAAACAGCATTCAAACTAATACCACTAACATCAAAACACTTAAAAGCTGATGAGAAGAGGGAACTCGTAAAAATATCTAACGAAATACTATCATCGGAGGAAAGCACAAGGATAAGTGAAGAATTAGCTACATGCATTAAGAGTGGAGTGGCATTCCACCATGCAGGATTATCAGCAACCCATAGGAGCATAATTGAAAAGGCATTCAAAGAGTTTAAGATAAAAGTTATATGCGCAACCCCCACTCTGGCTGCAGGGGTAAATCTTCCAGCAAGGAGGGTGATAGTAAAGAGTTATTATAGATATGATAGTTCAACTGGATACCAAATGATACCAGCATTCGAATATCATCAAATGGCTGGAAGAGCTGGAAGGCCGAAATATGATGAATGGGG
Organism: Candidatus Culexarchaeum yellowstonense; assembly: GCF_024707025.1. Classification (NCBI taxonomy): domain Archaea; kingdom Thermoproteati; phylum Candidatus Culexarchaeota; class Candidatus Culexarchaeia; order Candidatus Culexarchaeles; family Candidatus Culexarchaeaceae; genus Candidatus Culexarchaeum; species Candidatus Culexarchaeum yellowstonense. The sequence goes on along the minus strand of NZ_JANGFQ010000007.1, from coordinate 3,066 downwards.
GGATGCAATACTAATAGCCAAAAACATGCAAGAACAAGAATTCTTAATGGAAAACTATGTAAGAGCACCTCCAGAAAAGATATGGTCTAGACTGGCATCAGAATCAGCATTAAGATCACATACACTTGCAATAATAGCCACAGAATACGCAAAGAGCGAAGAAGAGGTTATGGAATTTATAAGAAGGACATTCTATTATAAACAGTATGGTGAAGAAAGACAGATAAAAAATGTACTGAGAAAGGTTGTGGGATTTCTGGTGGAAAACGATATGGTTAGAGTTATTAATGAAAATATTTATCCAACAAAACTTGGAATGAGAGTATCACAACTATACATCGACCCACTATCAGCCGTACGAATCATAAATGGACTTAGAGGGAGGAATGGTGCAAGTGAACTTGCATACATACACTTAATATGTATGACCCCAGATATGCAGAGATTACATCTCAATAGGAGGGATAGAAAGACGTTAATGTCGAAATTATTTGAAATTGAGGGTGAGCTACTCATAAATGTAGAGGACCCTACAGACGAATTTGAACAACTAACAATGCTACAAGCACTCAAAACTGCCATGATGCTAAACGATTGGATAAATGAAGAGAAAGAAGATGCAATAATAGAGAAGTATGATGTAGGGCCTGGAGACATATACTCAATAGCACTCACAGCACAATGGCTAATGTACTCAGCCACGGAAATAAGCAAATTAATGGGATTCGTAAACCACATACAAAAATTGACTGAGCTAACCAGTAGACTGGAATATGGATGTAAACCAGAGCTACTGGAGCTAATAAGTTTAAAGGGGATAGGAAGAGTTAGAGCTAGACTACTATACAGAGCAGGATACAAAACCATTGAAGATCTAAGGAAGGCACGTATAGAAGACTTAAAAAGAATACCACTATTCGGAGAGGAAACCATAAGGAAGATAAAGGAACAACTGGAGGAAAGAGGGTTACGCTAATAATGAAAATTTAAAATGGTTGTAAGCGAACATTTATTTTCCCATTAACATTTGAAATGCAAAGGAATATGAATTCACGCGATAAATTAACACTTGAATCCACATAGCATACATCAATCAGGTTCGGGAGATCCAATTTAAACTCCCCACGATCACAATAGAATATCAAAGAATTCTTAAATATGGAAACCCTAAACCCAATAAATCTAGTGGGAACAGATAGTTTAATGCAGATACTGGAATTTAAACCAAGATTTCTACATGTTTCAACTCCATAAACTATAGATTCCCTAACACCATATATAAAGGAGTAATAGACTCTATCGTTGTTGATAATATTAAAGTAAAAGCTGCCCATGGACATTAGAAGTAGCAATGTAGAGAATATTAAGCCAAAATTTAATATAGAGTTGGAAATTACATTCCTCATATTCATCCACCAACCACATCAACAGATATTATTATGCAATTAAATATCAATGGATTAACTCTACTGGAATTAAAAGACCAATTAAATGAATATGCTGGACTATATAGTTGCATATGCAAAATTTTTGGAGTAGTAGGGTTATAGGATCTTTTCATAATGTTAACATGTGATGTGAAGGAGTATTCCCCATATGATATTTTCAATGAACCATTAATATTAAACAAAACAACTCCCACAAAAACTGAATTTCCACTAAAAATTATCTTTGGACGAACGCTGAGAATCAAAGTCCCCCCACTTGCTATTATTGAATAGAAGAAATATGTCCGATTACCTTCCTCAATTATCACATTCCCATATGGGTACAGGGAATTGTGGGAAATATACTTCAAGCTAATTGAGAAAGAAGATAGCAGAGTTTCATTATCAAAATTTATAATTTGAAAACCATCAACATAAAATTCCAATACACCATACTTTAGGGAAAAACGGTGCACCACCATTTTACCATACTCCATACCATCAATAAGCTTATGGAAGAATGATTTCACATCATTGACTTCGGCAAGCATTAACACATAGGTGTTATAAGATGTATAAAACTGTAAACAAACTGAACCAACCAGCAATATCAATCCAACCAGAATAATTGATGAAGGTATTTCAGCAGAGGTCATATGGAAACCACATCCACAAAAACAACCTCAAAAACCAATACAACAAGACCACTTAACGAAAGAACTGTCGAATAATAATTGTTACTGGAAATCAGCAATACTTTAAGCTGACCAGTACACTCAAATATATAAGTGGACTTAAGTACATCGCCAACTCTCAAAACAAAGTTTCCATTAATGGTGCCAGAACCTCTAAAAACCATCAACCTCAAATATATTCTAGAACCAAAATTATGCAGTGAAAGTGCTGGTATAAGGTATACGTGATCGCCATACTCATATATTGAGAGGCAAGTGCCATTAATCTGAATTAATTGATCATGATATACTTTCGAAGAGGAAGCATAAACTTGTATGCCTAGAATTGAAGATGTAAAATTCCCTAAACGTACATCATTAACGATGACCATCATATTGCACCGATCATTCAATTCAATAATGTAATGTGAATTGGATATTATGACTGAATCATTGACGAAAGAAAGTTCATCAGCCTCTAACCTCACGTATCTAAAGAAGTCTACTACATTACTAGACCTCAAATTGCATTCCAAATTTCTCAAATAAACCATTCCATGATGAAGGCACATGAAGGATAATGAGGTAAAAGTCATGAATATAATTAGACTAGTTAAAATATTTGAAACCCCCTTACAATTTAAATAGCCCAATACATTTCACCCCCCTCCAATCAATCACAATAAATGTAAAAGCATGCACATTCAATGGAATAACGAAGTGAACCATGTAGCGTCCATCCATTAAACTTTCATATTCTGGATTGAAGGTGAAGGTGCCCCCATTATAGATGTATGAAACTATGAATGCTGGTGGTTTAAGCAGAACTTCAGAATCCCCAAAAACCTCAACAACCATTTTAACATCATTGAATGTTGGAACATATGAGTTTGAAAGTGTAATGTTCATTATTTTAAAGCCGAGAGAGCAATTGTAGCTAAATGTATATTTACATCTATACTTGA
>NZ_JANGFQ010000006.1:0-44435 GCF_024707025.1 Candidatus Culexarchaeum yellowstonense | reverse complement strand
ACTATTAGTTCAGGAGTTTGTGGATGAATTGGAGCGTATACATGGTGAAAAGATATCTTCAATAATATCCTCTGAGCGTTATAGCATCATAAGTAGGGATATATTGCCAAAGGTTCAATTCATTGAGAGAGCACCAATATCACGGACATTCTCCGATAAATTGAATTACTGGACTACGCATCCAATACTCGGTTATCCAATACTCATACTAGTCTTCCTATCAATCTTCTATGCAGTTTTCACTGGAGGAAGATTATTGGAGGAAGCTTTAAGCTACATTTTTGATGAGAATTTAATGCCTTGGATTTCTGGGATTATTTCAGGCATCCTCCCTGAAACAATCTATAATATCGTGATTAATGGTTTCTTCGGTGGATTGATAGCGACACTCACAATCTCTCTACCATACATCCTACCCTTCTACTTCATCTTATCGATACTTGAAGATACTGGATATATGCCTAGGGCAGCATATCTAATGGATGCATTCATGCATAGGATTGGATTGCATGGTAAGGCTTTCTTGCCATTAATGCTTGGTTATGGATGTAATGTTCCAGCATGCTTGGGTTGTAGAATTATGGAGAGTGATCGTGAAAAGCTTCTACTAAGCTTTCTAGTGGTTTTAATTCCGTGTAGTGCTAGGACTGTGGTTATACTTGGAATTGTTGGTAAATATATTGGTTTCACGTATGCATTGATGCTGTATTTAATCAACATTATTGTGATAGTTTTGTTTGGGTATGCTCTAAATAGGCTTCTACCAGGTTGCCCTGTGGGTTTAATTATGGAGATGCCTGATTATCGTAAACCAGTTTTGAAGGCTGTTCTTTTAAAGACTTGGCATAGGGTTAAAGGATTCATTTATGAAGCTTCACCATTAATAGTTGCTGGTAGCGTCATACTTGAAACCATATACCAATTGAATATGGTTCCATTGATATCATATTATGCTTCACCATTAATATCCGGATTGCTTGGATTGCCAGCTGTAACGGCTTTCCCATTGATATTTGGAATTCTTAGGAAGGAGCTTGCATTAATACTGCTTCAAGAAGTTATTGGATCCAGTGATCTTAATTTAGTTTTAAGTGTGAAGCAGATGCTTGTATTCACGGTGGTTGTTATGTTTTTCATTCCATGTGTTGCCACTATAGCTGCATGTGTGAGGGAGGAGGGTTGGAGGAGGGCTACTTCAATCTCTTTGTTCACTATAGCGATTTCAGTTTTGGCTGGGTGGGTTACAAATATTGTTTTAACCTTCCTTTTCGGTTTATGATATTAGCATTGACTTTCGTAATTCTTATTCAAGTATGAAGCCTATTGGCTCCATAACTCTTTCAGGTATTGCTGGCATTTGGCTCACAACATCTTCTATCACTATTTCCGCCATTGGTTTATCTGCTCTTAAACCATAATATTTCCCCCCAGTAATCTTAGCTATCTCCATCATTAATGCTGTCGGCGTATAGAATATCACTTGCATATCCTTCCTATAGTATATTCTCTTGTATATTTCGTCTGATCTGTGATCAGTATTTATAACTATGGTCTTTATCCCATCTTTAGCTATCTTCTTTGCCATGTCCAATGCATCTGCTTGTGCTGGGTTTAGAAATTTGTATCTATTCTCCATGGATAATGGGTTTTCTAGGGCTACGTTTGCTATTCCATCAGATATTATCACCATTACTGGTATGGATTCCTTCATTTTTGATTTCTCCATTAACAGTATTTCTCTAGCCTTCTTTAACCCTGCAGCTAGTGGTGTGAAGTCGCTTACACCAACATTCACAAGTTTCTCTATTACTGCATTGATGTTTGTTGTTGGATATTGGAGTACCTCGGCGTTTCTCCCCTTGAATACTATTAATCCAACTTTATCCCTCTTGGCATGAGCCCCCTTCTGCAACCCTCTTATAGCAGCTTTTACACTTTCTATTGATGATACCATTGATTCACTTATATCTAATACTATCATTGTTATTAATGGCATTCTAGTTTCCTTCACCTTAACTCTAATATCATCATAATCTATTTTTATTGCAAGACCTCCTCCACTTCTACTCTTTTGTTTTGGTGCTGCTACTCTTATTGTGGGTGCTATGGCTATGTCGTATGGCTTCTCCTTTGGTAGTGCATGTTTAACGTATTTCCCCCTCCTAATCCAAATCCCCCTTGCAACTTCAGCTCTCCCCCTCCTTCTACCCTTCATGTACTCTGATGATAATGTTATCTTGAATAATGGTGGTGGCGCAGTCATTATCTCATAAATGTTTTGAAATATCTTCCTCCCCTTATCTATTGCAGCTTTATAATTTGCCTTTATCTTAGCACCCAATAATGCTATGTATTGAAATGCTCTTGAACCAAATTTCTGCATTGGTGGTGGAGCTTCAACTATTTGCTCTTTAACCATGATCCTATGTGTAATGATCCTCCTAGCCTCCTCCTCTTGGGCTCTAATAGCTTTAGCATACATCACTGCCCTCCCTCTTCTTCTCAATAACATATTGATTATTGCCTGTATTGCCATGTATATTGCGAAGGCTATTGCTGCTAGTTTAAATAGTTCTGTGCTCATGAATTCACTTATCTCCTCCCACCCTCCACCCCTCACTCCAGCGAACATTAGTGTTATTGCTGCAAAGGCAAAGTAGAATACCAGATAGTACATTATACCCATTATTAGGAATGCTATTGGTGTTGGTATGTTTAGTGTTCTACTCTTCATTGATGGTGGTTTTGTTATTTGTGGTAAAGTTGCACTTTCACCTATCTCCACCTTAACTTGCTTTATCTCCTCTTCTTCAGCTTCTTCTTTCACACCTTTAGTTGTTGTTACTGCTCCCATCAATGTTTGCTTTAATTCTTCACTGGTTATTGGCGTGTATTCACCACTCTTCATCCTGTGTGGTAAAACCATTTCAGCTGCTTTTAGCATATCATCGATGGTTACTTCAATTCTACCATTTAAAGCGGCTAATGCCTTTGAAACCTTAATGATGGTTATATCTGGTCTATGTCCATCAACATGCATTTTTGCACATAATTCCACAGCCTTTTCCTCTATTTCTCTACTTACCTTTATCATGGGCAGTAATTTCCTAGCCTCATTAATTTTCTTCTTTAACTCTTCTTGCTTCTCCACCCATTTCATTATGAATCCTTGTGGATCTTCCTCATATTCTATATTCCTACTAATAACTTCATTTCTATCTTCAATGCGGTTTATTTCATTCATTTTTACGCAAATTGCAAATCTATCTAAAATTTGAGGTCTTAAACCCCCCTCTTCCGGGTTCATGGTTCCAATTAGTATGAATTTTGCTGGGTGAACTACCTTTACACCCTCCCTTTCAACTATGTTCCATCCTGAAGCTGCTGCATCAAGTATTACATCTGTTAATGTGTCCGGGAGGAGGTTTACTTGATCTATGTATAGTATCCCCCTATTTGCCTTTGCCAATATTCCTGGTTCGAAATCTTTTACCCCCTCCCTTATGGCCTTTTCCCAATTTATGGATCCAACAACCATATCTTCCGTGGCGTTTAATGGTAGCTCTACAAATGGCATTTTAATTTTCCTTGTACGTATACTCCCCCCACTTGTAATAGTCTCTTTACATTTCATACACATTTCCTCTGGTTTATATGGGTTGCAATGGAATTGGCATCCTTCAATAACTTCTATTTCTGGTAGCAAGTCTATTATTGATCTTACAATCGTGGTTTTCCCAGATCCTTTTGGGCCTATTATCAGCACTCCACTTATTGTTGGATCTACAAGTATTGTAAGTAGTGCTGTTTTAACATTCTCTTGATCAACTATTGCTGTAAATGGGTAATTCAAACTTTCATACATTTGTATTCATGGTTTATTTATGTTTCAGCAACCCTATAAATTATTCTCAGTTAATCATATAACTTTGGATTTAACTACAATTTTATTGTTAATTATGCGCATCGATATGCATGTTCATACATGTTTATCCGATGGTTTATCTTCACCTTTAAAAACTGCTAAGGGTGCATTGGGTAAAGTTGATGGTTTAGCATTTACTGATCATATAAATTCTATGGATCAATTGAAAATTCTTGAAAGGCGCTTTAAGATTTATGGAAGTGTGAAGTTTGATGGATTTACAATTTTACCTGGATTTGAATTATCCTTTGATTTTGGACATGTATTGGCAGTCTTCCCAGACTTCAATTTAAGTTTCCCGAATAGAATTTTACATGATATTTGGGAGTTTCGTGAATTTGTTAAGGGGTGTGGTGGTATTATTATTGCTGCACATATATTTAGGTCTTCAGGGATTGGTAGAAGGGTTTTTGAATTGAAGAGGGTTTTCGATGCTTTGGAAGTTTATCCATTTAGTGACGTTTTTGATGTATACTCCCTTAAAATCCCATTAATTGCCGGTTCAGATTCGCATACTCCATACACTGTGGGTTTCGCATACACCTACATTCCCCATTCAAATTGTAGTGGTGATGAAATACTTCATTCAATTGTTAGTGGGAGAGTTCTCCCAGTAATGCGTAAACCCTACATTCTTAGGAAGTTGATGGATGCACCCCACATACTCTCAAAATTAATTCCAAAATAAATCCCGTACACTATAGGTATTTTTCTACAACTTTGAATGCTTCAGGTATCTTCTCAATAACATCCGTGGCGGTTATGTGATACCCCTTCTCCATTACAGCTATATCTCCAGCCAACCCATTTATGAATGCTGCTGCAACTGCTGCTCTGAATGGGTTTTGTGTCCACGTTATGAATGTAGCTGTAATCCCGGTAAGGACATCTCCAGTTCCACCTACAGTCATTCCAGGATTTCCAGTTCTATTAACTTTAAACTTTTCACCATCAGATATTATATCGTAATGTGATTTCAGCAGTATGGTTGCTCCAATCCTTCTAGCTTGCTCCATTACTATTGGTATCCTATTCTTCCATCCACCCCCCTCTTCGCTTGGTAGGGTTATTCCAGTTACTATTTTGAATTCCCCAGCATGTGGTGTTATAACGGTCTTTGCCCCTTTGGTTATTGCTGGATCCTTTGCGTAGGCTTTCAATGCATCTGCATCTATAACTATGTTTTTACCTTTATCTGAAGCTATCTTCAATATTTCCAATACTGTTTCCAAAACCTCTTGATTTGATGATAATCCTGGTCCTATGGCTATCGTATCTATTCTATCAGCTTCTCTTTCAAATAGTTTTATGGCATTCTTATTCAAGTATTCTCCCTCATACTCCTTGACTATTAAGTTTGGTGAGAAGCTTCTTATTGCGTTTGCAATGTGGCTTGGAGCCATTATCATTGATATGTCAACCCCTGCTCTCAATGCCCCCAATGCCGTTAATGCTGGTGCACCGGTGTATTCTATGCTTCCACCGATTACACATATTCTTCCAAAATCTCCTTTATGTGCAGTTTCCCTCCTCCTCTTTATGCTTATTGCTACATCTCCAGGTCCTGCAAATATCTCTGCTTCAGGTGGCACCCCTATATTCGACACAACTACTTCCCCAGCATATTTAGCCCCCTCAATACTTTCCAATCCAGCTTTTGGTTTATGATGAGTTACTGTTATGTCTGCTTTTACAGCTATGCCCATGGGAGTTCCCGTGTCTGGGTTTATTCCTGATGGTATATCTATTGAAACTACTTTTGCACCGTTCTCCTTTGATTGGTTAATTAACTTTATTATTTCTGAGAATGGTGGGTTTACAGTCCCTCTTATTCCAGTTCCAAGTAATGCATCAATTACGATGTCTGATTTCAATATGGTTTCCTTAACAAGATCTATTTGGCTTGTATCCTCAATCGTGATGATTTTTATTGATTTCTCCATATTCCTTACAATATTCCAATTCGATTGTGCCTCCTTTGTCCTTATATTCTCAGGTTTACCTACCAGTATCACTGTAACTTCATGTTCCTTTGATGCTAGATGTCTTGCTGTGACAAATCCATCTCCACCCTTATTCCCTGTTCCAGCAATTATTGTTATCTTCCCATTTTTGAGAGGAATTCTTTCAAGTACTATTCTGGCAACTTCTGCACCTGCATTCTCCATTAGAATGAGTCTTTGAACGCCTAGATATTCACAGTTTATATCTATGGCTTTAATTTCATCTGAACTTAACCCTTTACTCATACAAGCTTATCTATATTCCACCATTATAAATAGGTATTTACTGGTTACTCATCATAAGTTTTTAATGTTGTTTATGTTGCTTTTCTCTCTTATTTTATCCATGAATTCTCCTCCTATAATTTTGTTGAAGCATGTTACGCATACGCTTTTCCTCTCACCATTCTTTAATACATATTCGTACATTGATACCATTTCCCCATCATGCTCTATTAAACTGTTTCTTGAAAGTTTTCTACCGCAGATATAGCATCTGTCTCTTGCTGTTGCTCTCCTTCTCGACATTAGGTTTCAAATATATTGTATATTATGTACTAATTAAGTTGTTATTTAAATTCGTGTTTAAAGTTTCATGGGGGATTTTTCCTCATAGTCTTTTCCACTTGTTTAAACCTAACTTGCTATGTTGCTATAAAGCTATCATCATTTAATCGTCATGATTTTACCATCGCTATACAAATCTTAATATCCACATTTGCAATACATGTTTGGGGATTTTAGTTGAATGTTTTGTTTCGTAATGTTGGGTTGTATATTCTTATGTTAACTATGGATCGCCCCTTCTGTAGTGTTGAGGAAGTTGCTGAGAAAAGTTTTGCTTCATTGAATTCCATAATGGATGTATTGAAGGAGTTTGAGATGCGTGGGTTGATAAAGCTGGTTGATGTAGATGGCTCTCTTAGTGTTAATGTTCCGGATAGATTTAGGTTTGCATATTACTTGATTGATTTAGGTGTTGATATTAAGAAGGTTTCAAAGTTTCTTAGTTGGAGGGAATTTGAAGTATTATGTTCTGATGTTTTGAGGGAATTTGATTTTCATGTTGATAGGAACGTAAGGTTTAAGTATGGTTCAAAACGTTTTGAAATAGATGTTGTTGGATATAAGCTTCCATACATTATTTGCTTAGATTGTAAACACTGGTCTGAAGGTCGTTTATCAGCATTAAAATCTTCTTTGGAAAATCATTATAGGAAAACTTCAATATTTTCCTTACAATTCCCACCTAAACCTCTGATTGATCATTATAGTGGAGAACTTGTTTTCATTCCAGTTGTGGTTACACTTCTAGATTATGTGGCAGGGATCTATGATGGTTTACCAGTAGTTTCAATATTCAAACTTAATTCCTTCATAAATGATATTCTAATGATAATTCCATCATTGAGGGTGATTAGGGTTCATCCATAGGAATTGGTATATGGAAATATGTTTCTTTGTTGTGTTGGTCTGTTGCTTCAGATATGTGGGGATTATAGTGCGTTTCTGTTGCCGCTTAGTCTTTTGATGTTAATTGATTAGTTACTTTTATTTACCCTTCATGTCTATTACAACTAGCTATTTTCCATTTAAAATGTGTGGCGATGCCAATATTCATTGTGCTTGGATTTTGATGGTGTATGGCATGTGGGAGTCAATGTATGAAAAGCTTTACTCCATGAGGGTTTTTGATGAAAACTTGTATAGGAAACTTGCGGAGTGTTATATTGAAGAAAATTTAAGGGGCATCATTGGTGAGGTCGATAAATATGTACATTTATACAATGACTTTTGCGATGATGTTAAAATCATATTGAATTCTCCGCATATAATTCACACTAAACAGCTTTCCCACTTCCTGGAAAATCCCATGAATCACATAATTGATGTTTTCATTAAGAAGGCTTTCAATCTAATTTCCATGGGAGTTGATGTTAATAAGTTTGCTTCATCGATTAATCTTACCATTAAGAAGTGTATTGATGTGAATTTTAAGATGATATTCCAAAATTTTGTTGCTTTATCTATACCCTACAATCTCCACTCACATAATCCCAAAATAGTTTATCCCAAGAATGGTTGGATAATATTGTCTAGGAAGGGGGTTCAGAATAACGACTCTCTCCCACCCAATTATGTCTTGGAGATTGATGGTAGGCGATTCAGCTTCTTCATAGAGGCCCCTCGACCTATTGATTGGAGTAGGAAGGTTAGGAAGAGTTCAAAAATACCTCTTCATGCAGCTCCAAGACCGGACATAATGATATATCGGGGTTTCGTCAAAAATATTTTGAAGAATAAAGATCGTAGGGTGAAAATGGATTCTATCATTAAGCGCCCCTACATTATAATTGAATGTAAAGAAGTTGAGGGTTGGTGGAAGAGTTCAAGATTATCTAAGGGTATTAGAAATCTCACTAATGGGGAATTGGAGAATGTTAAGGCGTTGGATGTCGTTGAAGTCTATCAATCTCTCTATAGACCCAAAAAAGCCTTTGTGGTTTCAATGGTTAAAGCTCCTAGGGGTGTTAAGTATAAGTTGGGTTTGAGGGGGATTGAAATCATCGATGATACTGGTTTTAATCCATTCATGTTATCCACATTATCTAACGCTTTACTTAATGGTGTTTAGTGTGATTTTCATGGCATTCGTTATTGTGATATGGCTAGATATATCCCCATTAATGTGATCATCATACCCAACATCTTGATACCGTCAATGATTTGACCTAAAATCATGTATGCAAGTATAGTTGATATTATAGGTTCCCCTAATGTTGATGTAGCTACAGTTATTAGTCCAAGGCTTCTAAGTAAATAGTTTAGTAATGTGTGTCCCATTAGCATTGGCACTATTGTTAGTAGTATGATGTATGTCCATGTGTTTATGTTGTATGATGTAAAGTTTATGTTGTTCGCAAATATATATGTCAATGTGGTTATTCCACCTATCCCATAAACCCATGCTGTAAGAGCTTGTGTGCTCATTTCATTTCTAAGTATTCTGTTGGCTGACAAGTATATTGAGAATGATGCTGCACCTATCAATGCATAAATTATTCCCTGAATATTGACTTCACTTATATTTAATTCCCCAATCCCAGTAACCATCATTGTGGATCCAATTATTGAAGTGATTATTCCCATTAGCCTCTTTCCACTAACCTTTTCACCCATGAATTTTCCTATGATTGTAGAGAATATTGGATGTAGGTTTACTATTGTTGTGCTAATGGCTACTGGGATCATATGTAGTGATTCCATCCATAGTGTGAAGTGTGTTGCTAGGCTTAATCCTGAGATTACTATTAGGGGGCTGAATTTGGTTATCCCCTTATATTCACCGTTCACCATCATGATTAACAGTGTTAGTATTGATGATAGTGTCATCCTCCAGAATGCGCACACTATTCCAGGTGCATTTGATAACACCACAAATATTGAAGCCCATGATACGCTGAATACCGCTATCCCAAGTATTATGTAATCCTTCATTCAGTATGAAACTTAACGTTAACATATAAGATAAAGATTTTGCAATGCCCTATAGGCAATGGTTATATTTATGTCTTCCACAATATTATACTTGGATTCCCATGAAGGAAGCAATGTTATATGAATCCATGGGTAGTGGAAGTGTTAAATGTAATTTGTGTGGTCGTAGATGCATAATTCCTGAAGGTAAAACTGGTTTCTGCCGTGTACGAAGGAATGTGGGTGGGAAATTATACTCCCTCGTTTACTCTAAAGTTTGCTCTGTGGCTTGTGATCCAATTGAGAAGAAGCCTCTATTCCATTATAATCCTGGTGCATCCGTCTTGAGTATAGCTACTATTGGATGCAATTTTAGATGTTTATTCTGTGATAATTGGGTTATAAGTCAAGAGGAAGAGATTTATGGTAGAGAGTTGCCTCCAGAGAAGATTGTGGAATTGGCTTTGAAGAATGATTGTCAAGGTATAAGCTACACTTATACTGAACCAACAATATTCTTTGAATACGCATATGACACTGCCAAGATTGCCAAGAGTAAGGGTTTATTTAATACATTCGTAACTAATGGTTATATGACCCCTGAAGCTGTGGATACCATAGCCCCATATCTTGATGCCGCCACAGTGGATTTCAAATGTTCAGCAAATCCTGAGGCGTATAAAACTTTATCTAGCGTATTTGATGTTCAACCAATTTTCGATTGCCTATTGGAATTGAAGAGGAAGGGGGTTTTCATTGAAGTAACCAATCTACTTATACCTGGAATTGATGGGTGGGAGAGGGATCTTGAAAATTTAGCTAAATGGATTGTTGAGAACCTTGGCCCTGAAACCCCATTCCACATCCTTAGATTTCATCCAGACTACAAATTATATGATCGTTCTTCAACGCCAAGTTATATGCTTAAGAAGGCTTATGAGATATCCCGTAATTCCGGATTAAAGCATGTTTATGTTGGTAATGCACCTGAACTTAGACTGGAAAACACCTACTGTCCACAATGTGGTCAATTATTGATTGAGAGGTATGGATTCCAGGTTTTAGCATACAATATTACTGAAGACCTTAAATGCCCGAAATGTGGGTATAGCGTTAATGTTCGTGGAAAGTTTTGGGCTGGTGGTGGATGGCTTCGGGACATACTATAAGTTTATAAGCATATTACCGTAGAGTAGTCTATTAGTATATTAACTTGGGTGAAGGTGGATAATGTGAAGTATAGGCGTTTTGGAAGTTTAGATTGGCATGTTTCAGTGCTTGGTTTTGGGGCTATGAGGCTTCCAGTTATCGGTGACAATTATAGTAATGTGGATGAGGATGAAGCTATAAAGATGATTAGGTATGGTATTGAGCATGGGATAAACTATATTGATACTGCTTATGGTTATCATGGTGGTAAAAGTGAAGTTATAGTGGGTAGAGCTGTGGATGGTTATCATGGACGTGTCCGTGTGGCTACTAAGATGCCCGTTTACCTCGTTAATTCACAGTCGGATATGGATAAGGTTTTGGATGAGCAGTTGAATCGATTGGGCATGGATTATGTGGATTTCTATCTACTTCACGGTTTAAATAGGGAAAGGTGGAAGAAGCTTAAGGAGCTTAGGGTTTTCGAATGGATTGAACATGCTCTATCCAGTGGTAAAATAAAGCATATTGGATTCAGCTTTCATGATACCTTCGATCTATTCAAGGAAATTATAGATTCATATAATTGGACTTTATGTCAAATTCAATACAACTATTTAGACGTGGATTATCAGGCTGGGATTAGGGGGTTAAAGTATGCTGCTTCTAAAGGTATAGCCGTGGTTGTAATGGAGCCTTTGGCTGGTGGATTGCTTGCCTCACCTCCAATTGAAGTTATAAATGTGTTTAATGAAGCTAAGGTTAAGCGTAGCCCTGTGGAGTGGGCTTTAATGTGGGTTTGGAATCATCCAGAAGTTTCAGTGGCGTTGAGTGGTATGAGTACCATGCAGCAGGTTATTGAGAATGTTAAGTATGCTGAGAATGCCATCCCAAACATCCTCAGTCAAGAGGAGTTGGCTCTGTTTGATAGGGCTAGAGAAATAATACGTGGTAGGGGATTCATAAATTGTAGTGGTTGTAGATATTGTCAACCATGCCCCAATGGTGTTTTAATTCCAGACATATTTGCATATTATAATGCCTACTTTAAGAGGGGTAGGGATCCATCTGTAATAGATGAATATAACCTCAAAATTCCACCCAATGGTAGAGCTGAAAATTGTATTAAATGTGGTAAATGTGAAGAGCTTTGCCCGCAACATATTGAGATAAGGCTTTGGCTAGATAGAGCTAGGAGGCTTTTCAGCCGCCCAAGATAAACTGAAATCACTTATATACCTCCATAAATACACATTTTTATCGTGACCTTCATGGCTTTTAAGGAGTATAGAGAGTGGCATTCCAAATGCAATTTAAAGATTGTTGCAGAAAATCTAATTAAACGTGGATTTAAAGCTAAATGTTTTGATGATGTTAAGGAGGCTAAGAACTATATTCTATCAATGATACCTCAAAATGCCACTGTTGGTGTGGGTGGCTCTGTCACTATTAGGGAGCTTGGGATAATTGAGGATTTGGAGTCTAGGGGGGTTAAGGTTATTCACCATTGGATTAGAGGGTTGAGCCCTGAAGATTCATATAGGCTTAGGATGATGGAAATTAGTAGTGACTTCTTCCTTTCAAGTTGTAATGCTTTAACAATTGATGGCGTTATAGTTAATGCTGATAGTTCTGGTAATAGAGTTGCAGCCTTAGCCTTTGGTCCTAAAAACGTGATAATGGTTGTTGGCGTTAATAAGATTGTATATGATCTTGATATGGCTTTGTGGAGGATATATAATGTTGCAGCTCCCATGAATTCACGTAGACTTGGAGTTAAAGTTCCATGCGCTGAGGCTGGATATTGTGTTGATTGTGATTCAGCAGATTGTCCTGTTAGGGTTATTGAGATCATTGAGCGTAAACCTCAAGCTGGAGACTATCATGTAGTTTTGGTTAATGCAAATCTTGGTTTCTAAGCTTCACTCAAATTCAAAACACTATATTTTATTTGCAATCATAATGTTTGGAAAGTCTTTAATTCATCTTCACAGATATATTTAATTGGCGTCTTAAATGTCTGTTTACAATTGGATTTTTAATAGAGCTGTGGAGTTGGAGAGTGAAACAATATCTTTTAGACGTGAAATACACATGTATCCAGAACTTGGATTTCAAGAGAAGCGTACAGCTAAACTTGTATCTGAAATGCTTGGTAAGTGGGGTTATGAAGTTCATACTGGCATTGCTGAAACTGGAGTTCTTGGGATTTTAAGGTGTGGTGAGGGTAGGGTTGTGGCTTTAAGGGCTGATATGGATGCACTACCAATACAAGAGGAGAATGAAGTTCCATATAAGTCTAGGGTTCCAGGCGTTATGCATGCTTGTGGACATGATGCCCATGTAGCTATGCTCTTAACTGCAGCTAGGATTCTATCTGAAATGAAGGATAAACTTAGGGGGGCTGTGAAACTCATATTCCAACCAGCCGAGGAGTTGGGTGGTGGTTTGAGTGGTGCTTTCAAGATGATTGAAGAGGGGGTTTTGAAGGATCCCGATGTTGAAGCAATTTTTGGCTTCCATGTATGGAATAATCTGGATTCTGGTAAAATTGGGTTGAGGGAGGGTCCAATATTAGCTTCAACTGGGAGATTTGAAATAGATGTTAAGGGTTTAGGTGGACATGGAGCATCCCCCCATTTAGCCATAGACCCTATAGTTGTATCTGCAAGTATAATATTGAATTTACAAACCATTGTGAGTCGCAATCTGGATCCATTGGAGTCTGGTGTTGTTAGTGCTTGTTCCATTCATTCAGGGACTGCCTTTAACATAATTCCAGAATCTGCCAAAATCATTGGAACTTATCGGGCTTTAACCTTTGAGGTTAGGGATTTATTGAAGAAGCGTATTAAGGAGATATCTGAGGGGGTTGCCAAGGCATTTAATGCTGAATGTAAGGTCACCCTTGCTGATGGTGTTCCTCCAACTATAAATAATCCAATTGCAGTTAGGATGGCTAAGAGTGTTTTAAGTGAGATTGTTGGTTTAAATAATATTGTTGAAGTTAAGCCTAGTATGGGTGGAGAGGATTTTGCTTACTATCTTGAGAAAGTTCCTGGAGCATTCTTAGAGCTTGGGACGAGGAATGTTGAGCGTGGGATAACTTCTCCACATCACAATCCAAGATTTGATATTGATGAGAATGCTTTGAAGTATGGTTCAGCATCATATGCTGCCTTAGCATACCATTACCTTGCCCATGGATTCTAAACTTTCCTCTTTATTTTTACTATATGTTCCCCCTCTTCAATTAATCCATAGGTTAATACGACAGTTTCATATTCCGATATATACTTGTTCTTCAACAATTCTTGATATGTTGCTTCTAACCCCTCCTTATAATCGTTTGCTTCAACTTTTATTGGTTTTACTCCCCATACCATGGTGAGTTTTCTAAGTGTTTTAATGTTGTTTGAAGCTGCGTATATCTGGATTTTCGGTCTATATGCAGCTATTCTAATGGCCATTCTACCCTTTTGCGTGTATATTGCTAGTTTGGAGCTTATTGATTCCGCTAATACTGCTATGCTATGTGCAAATCTTTTCTGAATATCATCATCTATTGGTTTTAATTTCACATCGGTTCTTTCCTCATTTGCTTCTATTATACTTCTAAGCCACTTCACAGCTTCCACCGGGTATTTCCCAACAGCTGTTTCTCCGGTTAGCATTATTCCATCAACCCCTTCAGCTATTGCATGTGCAACATCAGTTACTTCAGCTCTTGTTGGTGCTGGATTTTCCATCATTGATGCAAGTACTTGTGTTGCAACTATTACTGGTTTACCCATGAGCCTTGCAGTTTCAATTATCTTGTGTTGTAGTATTGGTATTTCTTCCAATGGGAATTGCATTCCAAGGTCTCCCCTTGCCACTAGTATCATATCTGATTCTCTAACTATTTCCTCTAGGTTTTTCACTGCACTTACACATTCTATTTTAGACATTATCGCAATATCCTCCACCCCTTCTTCCGCCAATATCTTCCTAAGCTTCTTCACATCCTCTCCACTTTTAACGTAGCTTAATCCTATGTAGTCCATGGAGTTTTTCACGGCGAATTTTATGTTATTCAAATCTTCCTCCGTTATTGATGGTATGTTGAATTCCCTCCCTCTTATCACTATCCCCTTCCTTGATGTTATCTTTCCAGGTGTTAATGCCCTTACCTTTACCTCCCCCTCCCTTACCTCCTCTACTTTTAGACTTATATTTCCATCATCCATTAGTATTACATCTCCTGGAGCCACTATGTTGTAGAATTCATCATTTGGTAATGGTATGTTTCCCTCATGATCCTCCACTTTATTTACCATTTTTAATTCCATGCCTTGTTTTAGTTTTATTGGTTCTTCAACATATCCTAATCTTACACTCCCCCCTTTTAAGTCTCCTCCAACTCCTATTACCATTCTTAATTCCTCTTCAGTTTTCCTAACATTCTTTAAATGTTTATTCCATTCTTCTTCATTTCCATGGCTAAAATTTATTCTGAAAGCTGATACCCCTTCCAACACCATTTCTCTTACAGTTTTCAGATTTTTTGTTGATGGTCCAAGAGTCGCTATAATCTTTATCTTCATAATTCCCTTCCAATCATATGTAAGCTTGAATTTTAATGTTTCCATATTTAATCAGTTATTTAAATTTTAATTGGCCTTTAAATACAAAATATAAATAAACATTTATACATAGAATTAGTCAGGTGTTTACCATATGATTGAGGTTGAGGAGATGCGTGAAGTAGTTCGTGGTTATAGGAATCCATGTATGCTAATTATAGGGTCTCATTCAGCTCTTGATGCTTGGAGTGGAGCTAGGGGTAATGGTTTGAGATGTATAATTTACACTACGAGGGAGAGGGCTGTAATATATCTTCATAATGCTATAGCTGGAGGTCCCGATGAATTCATTGAAGATTTACCGCAAGTTGTCTCTAGGGATGTTCATGTTGTTGAAGATTTACGTGATTTATCTGGAGATTGGAGGTATGCCATTCTAATTTTGGATAGGTATTCTGATATTGTGAAGCATGTGGATGACCTTATTGAATTGGAAGCTTTACAGATTCCAAATAGGGCTTTCTCCGTTTATGTTGGTGGTGACGATTATTGTAGTGTTATTGAAAATGATTTTGCAGTTCCAATTGTAGGTTCTAGGAGGCTTCTTAAAATTGAGAATAGGGGGATTGAGAAGGATTATTACTGGTATCTTGAAAGGGCTGGCATACCATACCCCAAGAGCATTAGATATGAAATTTATAGTGGTGGTATTAGGTTTAAGGAGCCATATGAAAATCCATTAATATTGAAAACCTATCATCCACAGAGGATTTTTGAAAGGGTTTTCATTTTTGCAGCAGATTCCAATGATCTTGAACGTAAAGTTGAGAAGGCTATTGAAGATGGATATTTAAATGAGGAGACTTTAAAGGCTGCTAGGGTTGAGGAGTTAATTCTAGGTCCTCATGCCAACTTCAACTTCTTCTTCTCACCATTAAATTCAATTAAGAGTTGGGGTAGTGTTGAGGAGTATTATTCGAAACTATATAATTTAAGTTTGGAGGAGGCTAGGGTATGTTTGGCCAATGAATTCCTATCCATAGATGAGCGTAGGGAAACAATCCTCGATGGATTGAAGAGGCTTCCAGTAGATGTTCAATCTAAACTTGAAGAGAAGATTTTACCATCTTTCGAAGTTACACTTCACGCTATGGTTAGTATACGTGAATCCATTATAAAGGATGTATTGAGATGTGCTAATAGACTCCTATTATGTTTGAGAAGAGAGCTTCCACCTGGAATTATTGGATCATGGTGTCTTCAGACTGTAATAACTTGGGGTAGACCAAGTGAATATGGTTTGAAAGCAGGGTTTAAACCAGATTTTGAAGTTGAAGGTTTAGGGTTTGGTTTATATGATAGTTTTGGTGAAAACCCCCCAATGCATATACCTGTCACTCAAGATGTTGCTTTTAGGCATGGTGGTGGAACTAATGTGCATATGGGTATTGGTGGTCAGTACTCCAATGTTAGGTATAATAGGCGTATAAGTTTAGGTGAGAGGATAGGTTTGGAGATTAAGCGTGCAGTTAAGATGAAGGCTTTAGATCTCCTTGTCACGTGAATGGGTGGTTGATTTGTATATTGTGGAGAAGTATCCAAACCCATTTTCAGATGGTGGATTCGTTGATGCCGTTAGATATTCAAATCTAAATTTCCCATTGCTTAGGAGGGGGAAGGTTAGAGACATATACGATCTTGGAGATCACTTAATACTATTCCATAGCGATAGAATCTCCGCCTTCGATGTCGTTTTAAGGGAGCTTATACCCATGAAGGGTATTTACCTCAATAAACTTACAGCATTCTGGTTTGAACGTACAAAACACATATTCCCAAATCATTTCGTTGAAATGGTTGATGATAGGTCAATTAAAGTTGTTAAAGCTAATCGTATTGATATTGAGTGGATTGTTAGGGGATACTTGTATGGGTCTGCTTGGAGAAGTTATTCGAGTGGTAAGAGGGTGATATCTGGTGTTGAGCTCCCCAATGGTTTAAGTTATGCTGAGAAGCTTCCTCAACCAATACTCTCCCCTACAACGAAATCTGATGTTGGTCATGATGTGGAGATTAGTAAGAGTGAAGCTATTGATAGAGGTCTTGTTTCACGTGATGAGTGGGATGAACTTGAAGAAGCATCCCTCAAACTATACTCATACTATAATAGTGTTGCTGAGAGTGTTGGCTTAATTATTGCTGACATTAAACTTGAGTTTGGAAGGTTTAAGGGTGAATTGATACAGATAGATGAAGCTCCCACACATGATTCAGCTAGGATATGGGTTAAGAAGTATTATTGTGTTGGTAAACCTCAAGAGAGATATTGTTTGGATAAGGAGTTTTTGAGGGCATATTTGATGGCTAAAGGGTTTAATGGTGCTGGAGCTCCTCCACAGATACCTATGGATGTTATTAGGCAGGTGGCTTGGAGGGTTAGGGGTGCATATGAAGTTATAGCTTTAGGTCGATGTATTGATGAATTACCCTTAAAGGGGTTGGAGGAGTTCATTTAGAGAGGTACCTTCCATGGATTATTTAAGACACAACTGTGGTGTTTCCGCTGTATATAGGTTTGATGGTGGTAGTGTACTGGAATACTTGTATTGGTCTTTGGTTTCATTGAATCATAGGGGGCATCAATCGTATGGTATTGTAACCTATGATGGAGATTTCCACTCATTAAAGGATCTTGGATTGATCTCCGATATCCCCATTGATAAAATTACTTCCATGGCTAAGCAGCTTACGGGGGATGTTGGTATTGGCCATGTGAGATACGCTACTAGTGGTGAATCCTCAAAATTCAATTTAGCTTTAGATGCTCAGCCAATAATCGTTGGTGATGATATTAAACTTTGCTTGGCATATAATGGTAACATAGTGAATGTTAATAGTCTTAGGAGGTACTTATCCAATGTTGGATACAAGTTTAGGGGGACTTCCGATTCCGAGGTTCTTGCTTTGATGATGTTGCATTGGCTTAATAAGGGTTACAGCATTAAGGATAGCGTTAAAAATGTTATGGAGATGGTGGATGGAGCATATTCTGTCACCGCATTACTAAATGATGGAACTCTAATATTCTTCAGAGATCCATATGGTATTAGGCCTCTAGTTTATGGATTCAGTGGTGATGGAAGTATGCTAATAGTTGCATCTGAAAGTGTAGCGTTAAATGCCAATGGGATTAGGGATTTCAAAGTTGTGAAACCAGGCTTCCTCCACATGTTTTCTAAGGAAGGTGGAAATGAAATTGTTAAGATTGCAGATAGCCCCGGTGAACATTTATGTTCATTTGAATTTGCATATTTCGCTAGACCTGACTCTAAGTTTAATGGTAAA
This sequence comes from Candidatus Culexarchaeum yellowstonense, assembly GCF_024707025.1. NCBI lineage: Archaea > Thermoproteati > Candidatus Culexarchaeota > Candidatus Culexarchaeia > Candidatus Culexarchaeles > Candidatus Culexarchaeaceae > Candidatus Culexarchaeum > Candidatus Culexarchaeum yellowstonense. The sequence goes on along the minus strand of NZ_JANGFQ010000006.1, from coordinate 25,971 downwards.
TATGTTTGTGAAGTTAGGCAAGATCTTGGTAGGAAGCTTGCCATTAGATATAGTGATATTGCAAGTAGGGTTGACTGTGTTGTTCCAGTTCCTCAAACTGCTGTGGATGCAGCCTATGGATTCCATGAAGTTTCAGGTAAACCGTTGCAGCAATGGATCGTTAGGGATAGGTATGTTAAGCAGAGGGCTTTCATATTGTTCCCTGAGGATAGAAGGGTAATTTTACAACACAAGTACAATATTCTGTTTGATAGGTTGCGTGGTAAGAAGATTGCATTGATAGATGATAGTATTGTTAGGGGTGACACTTTGAAAACTCTTGTTTCAACATTGCGTGAGAGTGGAGTTTCAGAGATACATGTTTTCGTAACATTCCCAAAGATTATAGGGCCATGCTTCTATGGTATTGATATGGCAACATTCCAAGAGTTGGCGGCATTTAATAGGAGTGATGAAGAGATACGTAAATTCATTGGCGCTGACAGCGTCAATTATCAGACCATAGAGGACTTTGTTGATTGCATATCCTCCAAGAATGTATGTTTAGGTTGCTTAACCCTAAACTATCCAACAAAATATGCCATGAAACTTTCACGTTTAGCTATGAATTTAGCTTTGAAGGGAGTTAAGGTTAAGGGTAGGATAACTGAAGAGTTTGATGGTGATGTTTATGGCTAGATTCAAAGTTAGGGTTGAAGTTTGGTTGAAGGATGAGCTTGTGGATGCTGAAGGTAAAACCGTTGAGGAGGCTTTAAAGGATTTAGGCTACAATGTGTTTGGAGTTAGGGTTGGTAAAGTTTATACATTCATTGTTGAATCTAAGTCGCCAAGTGAAGCTGAAAGGATAGTTGTTGATATGTGTGAAAGGCTTTTGGCTAATCCTATTAAAGATAAGTATTTTGTGAGTGTGTCGAGCCATGAAGTATGAGGTAATCAATATACCCCCAGAAGTTTACATCTTCCATATATCTGAATTATCAGATGAGGAGCTCATCAGTTTATCGGAAAGTTTGCGGTTAAATCTGAATTTGGTGGAGTTGAAGAGCATTAGGGAATATTTTAGAACTAAGCTTAATAGGGGTGTTTTCGATTTAGAATTGCACTCCTTCTCTCAATTATGGTCTGAACATTGTAGGCATAAGGTTTTTAGAGGTTTAATTGTTGATGAAAATGGGGAACCAATAGTTGATGATATGTTGAAGAGCTATATTGCAAAGGCAACTGAAAAGTGCAATAAGCCTTGGATTGTTTCGTTCCTAAAAGATAATGCTGGTATAATTAAATTTGATGATAATTATTCCATAGCTGTAAAGGTTGAGACTCATAATCATCCATCAGCAATAGATCCATTTGGTGGTGCTGCCACTGGTGTTGGTGGTGTAATTAGGGATATTCTCGGCGTTTGGGCTTCACCAATAGCTTGCATTGATGTATTATGTTTCGGCCCCCTAGATTACCCAATGGATGCAATTCCAAAGGGGTTTAAGCATCCAAAATATCTGTTTAGGGGTGTTGTGAAGGGGATAGGGTTTTACGGTAACAATATGGGTATTCCAACAGTTGCTGGTGCAATATGTTTTGATGAGGGATATGTTGGTAATGTCGTTGTTTATGCTGGTTGCATAGGGATTCTGCCAACATCCTCCTACAAGTTTACAGCTAAACCCAGTGATAAATTGATTTTAATGGGGAATTCTACTGGTAGGGATGGAATTCATGGTGCATCCTTCGCCAGTAGCGATCTAAAGGAGGATTCTGAGAGGATCTCCAGATCCGCAGTTCAAATCCCCGATCCAGTTGAAGAGGAGAAGTTGAGGCGTGCGATAATTAGGATTAGAGATGAAGGTCTTGCATCGGGTATAACTGACCTTGGTGGTGGTGGATTGGCTGTTGCTGTGGTTGAAATGGCTGATAGGATTGGTGGTGGGGCTAGGGTATTCTTGGATAAAGTTCATTTACGTGAATCCATGCTTCCATGGGAGATATGGATATCAGAATCTCAAGAGAGGATGCTATTAATAGTTCCAAGCGAGAATGTTGATAGGGTATTGGAGATTGCCTATGAAGAGGATTTAAAAACTTCAGTTATTGGAGAATTGACTGGAAATCCATTCATCGACGTATATTACCGTGGAAATCTCTTATGCCATATTGAGACGAATTTCCTATTACGTCCCCCAAAAGCTAAGTATGTTGCTAAGTGGTCTGCACCAAAATTATGTGAACCAGTTTTCGAAGAACCTATGGATTATGGTGATGTACTATGCAAATTGCTATCTTCACCTAACATTTGTAGTAGGGAGGATGTTATTAGAACGTATGATCATGAAGTTCAAGGTAATACTGTAATTAAACCTCTACATGGGGATTACGGTGGCCCAAGTGATGCTGTCATCTTAAAGCCTATCTCAGAATCTTGGAGGGGTGTTGTGATCTCTGTTGGTGTTAAACCTTGGTATAGTAGGATTGATCCATATTGGATGGCTGCTTCAAGCATTGAGGAAGCTTTGAGGAATAATGTTTGTGTTGGTGGGAGGAGGATTGCAATACTCGACAATTTCACTTGGGGGAATCCTGAGAAGCCCGATAGACTTGGTAGCTTGGTTAGAGCTGTGAAGGCATGTTATGATTTTGCAGTTGGCTTTGATGTTCCATTCATTTCAGGTAAAGATAGCTTGTACAATGAATCTCCACTTGGACCAGTACTTGAAACTCTACTCATAACTGCTGTGGGAATTATACCTGACATTAGGAAAGCTGTAACCTTAGATTTTAAATCTGCTGGTAACCCAATATACCTGGTTGGTTTAACGCTACCTGAACTTGGAGGTTCACAGTATTACCGTTTAATGGGGTATATTGGTTCATCTGTACCAAAAGTTGATGTTAAATCTTCCAAGAAGGTTATGGAGGTGATTATTGAAGCTATGGATAAGGGTTACGTGAGGGCTTGCCACGATATATCTGATGGTGGATTGGGCGTAGCCATATCTGAGATGGCTATATCCAGCAATTTTGGTGCAGAAATATACTTGGATAAAGTTCCGAGAGTTAATGTGAATAGAGATGACATTATACTGTTTTCTGAGAGTAATGGTAGGTTTCTATTGGAGGTTGATGGGAGATTTGAAGAGGAATTCCATGAGCTGGTTAATTCGTATGGTTGTAGTGCCGGTAAGATAGGTTTTGTTTCAAAGAGTCCACGTATGGTTATTCATGGTTTAAATGGTAGGATTCTCATGGATTTGGAAATTGAAATTTTGAGGAAGTGTTGGAAGGGTGGCTTAAAGCTATGAAACCCAAGATATTAATTATACGTGTTGCTGGAACGAATTGTGATTCTGAGACTGCTAGAGCATTGGAAGAGGCTGGAGCTTCTGCACAGATAATTCATACTAGGAGACTGATTGATGGGATCGTGGATTTATCTTCATTCCATGGATTAGTTATCCCTGGAGGGTTTTCCTACGGTGATTATGTTAGGGCTGGTGCTATATGGGCTTCAAAGCTTTACTCAAAGCTCATGGACAAAATTGTTTCCTTCGCAAGTTCAGGTAAACCCATACTTGGAATATGTAATGGATTTCAAGTTTTAGTTGAAATGGGTCTCCTTCCAGGTTTAGGTGAGTTTGGTTTACGTAGCGTATCTCTAGCGCCAAATGATTCAAGTAAATTTGAGTGTAGATGGGTTTACCTCAAATCTAATAGTGATAATAGAGTTTTCATGAAGTATTATACTCCCGATAAGGTTATTAGGATGCCGGTTGCCCATAGTGAAGGTAAATTTATTGCTTCAAATGGTGTTTTGAAGACTTTAATGGAGAGAAGGTTGATATTGTTTCAGTATGCAATGCCAAATGGTTCTCTAGCCAATGGGGTTTACCCATTTAATCCAAATGGTTCTTACATGGATATTGCTGGCATATGTAATGTTAATGGTAATGTTATGGGTTTAATGCCTCACCCTGAGCGTGCAACATATTTATGGCAGTATCCAGATTTTGCTTCAAAAATTTATGGTGATGTTAAATCTGTTCATGGTGATGGCTACTGGATATTTAAATCCATGTGTGACTACATCATTGAAGAAATTATTTAATGTGAGTTATTTTCGAGATGGTTTCCTTCGCATATTTTATGGCTCTTTCAATTAACTTCTCTGTTTCTCCAAGATAGTTTTCCGGTTTCAATAGTTCCTCCACTTCTTCCTTATTTAAGAGCTTCATGATTCTATTGTCTTGTAGTAATGCATCTTTGAATTCAATTTTTTCCAATGCAACTCTCCTAGTTATTTCCCTTAGAATTTCATGGGCTTCTGTTCTCGCCATCCCCTTCTCCACAAGTTTCATTAGGACGTTTTCACTCATCATAGTCCCCCTTGTTATTTCAAGATTTCTCTTCATGTTGTCGACGTTTACCACTAGGTTTTCCAATACTTCCATCATGGAATCTAGCATTTCATCCAGTGTTAGTATTGTGTGTGATATTAGGAATCTTTCGCTACTACTATTTGTTAAGTCTCTCTCATGCCATAATGGTATATTCTCCAATGCAATTATGACCATGGATCTCAAAACCTTTGCTAATCCACATATTTTCTCCGATGTTACTGGATTGGCTTTTTGGGGCATTGTGCTGCTTCCAACTCTCCCCTTGACTCCCTCGGCTAATTCCCCTATTTCTGGTCTCATGAGTTCTCTAATTTCCAATGCAAGTCTATCCAATTGGCTTCCAAGTATTGCTATGTTTGCTACAAGTTCTGCAAATCCATCTCTGGGTGCTATTTGTGTTGAGATTTCATGTGGTTTGAGTTCAAGGATTCTTGATGCTTCCCCCTCAACTATTAGTCCCTTATCTTTCCATGATGCCATATTTCCAACAGCTCCTGAAATCTTACTTCTTATCAACCTCTTCTCCATTTCATGCATTCTCTCTAGGCTTCTTGTAAATTCGTATACGTAGTTTGCAAATTTGAATCCAAGTGTTATTGGAACTGCATGTTGACCATGTGTTCTGCCAGCCATAATAGTGTTTTTATATTTTATGCTGTACTCGATTAGTTTATTGATTACTTTTACTGTTTTCTCCTCTAATATTTTCAATGCATCCCTCATTATTAGGCTCCATGCTGTATCAACTATGTCGTAGCTTGTTGCGCCGAGATGCACATATTTCCCTGCTTCACCAGATTTCTCGGCTAATGCTGTGGCTAATGCCATTATATCATGTCCAAGTTTTGCTTCCAATTCATCCACTCTACTTACTTCAACTTTGCAGACAGCTTCCTTTATCTTTTCAGGAACCCATTCTTCAACTATTCCAGCTTTTGCCAATCCATATGCTATTGCAACTTCAACTTCCAATCTCCTTCTCATAATCTCTTCTCTTGTAAATAGCTTCCTCATTTCCTTACTTCCATATCTCCATTCCAGTGGACATATTTCTGTGGACAATTCTTTCACCTCCCCCTAATCTTCCTCCTATACTCCAATAGTTTAGTTTTCAATTCCTCATATTTCAATGCCAATATTTCCACGGCTAATAGAGCAGCGTTTCTAGCGTTATCTATTCCAACACATGCCACTGGAATTCCTGGGGGCATTTGAACTATGGATAGTAATGCATCTAATCCAAGTAGCTTCACTTCCCTTGGAACCCCTATTACTGGTTTAATGGTTTTTGATGCTATGAATCCTGGTAGCGCTGCTGATAATCCCGCTATGGCTATGAATACTTCTGAATCGCATTTCTCAATGTACTCTGAAAGTTCTTCTGGATTTCTATGTGCAGACATCACTCTATAATCAACTTCTATGTTGAATTCATGTAGTGTTTGAACAACTTTATCTCCAATATCCTTGTCACTATCGCTTCCCATGATGACGCTTACTTTTGGCATGAATTCACCAACTATACTCTCTTTCAACTCATATTTTATAATTGTTCTTTGATGTTGAGGGCACCGTTAAATACTTGTTTTCCAGAATATTCTTTGGAGCTGGTTTATGTCTCAAATATATGGTTCTATGGGTATTGATGCTTCAAAGAAGGCTGTTAAGATCATTGAAAGTGTGGTGCAGAGCTCCTTCCCCCATGCGTTTACCAATGTTTTAAAGTTGAGTGATGGGAGATGTGTAACTTTACATGTTGATGGTGCTGGAAGTAAACCTATAATTGCATATTTAATTTGCAAGGAGTTTGGTGACTACAGCTTCTTCCAGCATTTAGCTCAAGATGTTTTAGCAATGAATTTAGATGATATTGTTGCAGTTGGGGTTAAGCCTATGCTTTTTGTGGATTATATTGCATTGAACCCATTTAGGCTTGATAGGGAGAGTGTCCTCAAGTATATAGCCTCCGGTTTCTCCAAAACTTTACAAACACTTGTAGGGTTAAGTGAATCGTCGAAATCCTTTACGCCAATCTTCGTTGGTGGTGAAACTGCAGATATGCCAGATCAATTGATGACAATTGATGTTGCTGGAGCAGTTTATGGGGAAGGTGATTGCAAAGATATTATTGATGGGATGAAGATCAATAGTGGGGATGTAATTCTAGGTTTGAGCAGTTCTGGGAAGGCTAAATATGAGCATATTGAGAATAGTGGGATCATGTGTAATGGTTTGACTCTAGCTAGACATGTACTCTTAAATGAGTATTATGCTTCAAAGTACCCTGAAACCTTCGATCCAAATAATCGTTTACGATACTCTGGACCTTACAAATTGGATTCATATGTTGATGAACTTGGAATGACATTAATGGAGGCTTTGTCTTCACCAACAAGGATATATGCACCAATAATTGCCGAAATATTATCATCATATGGTGGTTATGTGCATGGCATGGTTCATATAACTGGTGGTGGATTTACAAAGATGTTAAAGGTTGGATATAGCGTTAACTATGTAATTAATAATCTACCAGAACCTCCACCAATATTCAAGTTGATTCAGAGGGTTTGTAGGTCTGATTGGAGGGATATGTATTCGGTTTTCAATATGGGTGTGGGTTTTGTGGTTATTGTTGAGCCAAGCATTCTTGATTCCATAGCCAGTATATGTGAGAAGTATGGGGTTCAAGTGTTTAATATGGGGGTTGTTGAGAAAAATTTTGATGGATTTAATAGGGTCATAGTTAAGTCTGAGAATGTAAAGTTTGAGTTAACCCCCAATTAACCCCTCCTACTTCCTCCTTTCTTCTATGACAATCATGGTTGTCGTTGACATTATCTTCTTCATCTTCCTAATCTTCATTGTCACTATATCTCTAAGTTTATTTATATCTTCGGCAGTCACCTTCGCCACTATATCATAAACTCCATAAACTATATGTGCCTCCTCCACCTCCTCTAAACCTTTCAAGTCTTTAAGTACCTCTTCCTCAGACCCAATCTGAGTATTTATTAATACGAATGCTTTTACAGGCATTTTCAATCTTAATAATATCTTTACCTATACACTTATTTATTACTTTTCATTGGCATTGAAACTAAAACTTTATTTCCATCACATACTTCCATATTATGATTTGTTTGTGTAGTGGTGTTTAGTGATGGGCGGTGATAGGAGGAGGAATCCCCTCATTGCCATTGGATCTATGGGTGAAGTTTTACGTGGAAATCTTCTTGTAATGATTGTTAGTAGTGGGATATGGACTTTTGGAGGTTCTCTTGCAGCCCCCTTCGACACACTGTATTATCTTGGCCTTGGAGCATCATATGCAGATATAGGGTATTTAACTGCCCTATGGAGTTTTGCAAGAATATTCTCCCTTGTTATTGGGGGTTATCTTGCTGATAGGATTGGTAGGAGGTTTCTCGTTGCCCATTTAAGTTTTGCAGTTGCAATTGAAGATCTATATATTGCTTTAATTCCGGATTGGAGGTATGCTATACCACAAAGGATATATGATGGTTTTATTGGAGGGCTTAGGGAGCCTGCCTTCAGTGCTTTGATAGCTGATTCCACTCCTGTAAGTAAGAGGGCTTTGGCTTATGCTGCATGGCAAATCCTACCACCAATGTTTGGTTTAATATCACCAATAATTGCTGGGGGGTTAATTGACTTATATGGTATAGTTTATATGATGCGTATATTCCACTTCATAACATTCCTCTGTGGAACAACGGCATTCCTTATTAGAATTAAGTATTTGAAGGAAACTTTAATAACGGCTTCTGGGGGTATGCGTAGCCGTGTGTCTGTGTCGGAAATTTTACGTAATGTTGTTCCTCCACTTGATCATATGAGTAAGCCCCTTAAGGTTTGGCTTATAATAAGTTTTACTGGTACGATGTTTGGGGCTGCTGCAGGTCCCTATTGGGTTGATTATGCAGTTAACGTTATTGGTTTGAGTAAATCCAGTTGGGGGGTCCTTGATAGTATTAGGCGATTTGAGAATATGGTTGTAAGCCCAACATTTGCTGCTATGTCTGATGTTTCAGAACGTTTTGGTAGATTGAAATTCATAATTCCATCAGCTTTCATATCTCCAATAACAAATATAGGATTTGCATATAGTAAGAGCTGGGTTGAAGTGTATTTCTGGCTTATTCTTTCGACGTTTCTATCCGCAGCTTCTGCACCAGCTTCTTCAGCACTGTTTGCCGATTATATGCCCCGTGAATATCGTGGGAGGATAATGGCTTCCTTCAGTCTAATTAACAATATAGCAACGATGTTTGGAGGGTTAATTGGTGGTTACATTTATGGTAGTGTATCTAAAAGATTGGTTTTCATAATTCCATCCATTGTTGGATGGATTAATGCAATATTAATCTTACACTACTTTGAAGAGCCACGCATAAAATATGAATGACAATAAATTATTTAATCTGTTTTCAATCACATTTTACTTTTGAATGTGATTGGAATGGGTGAAGTGGCTTTAATTGGTTTTGGAAATATCGGTCAAGCGGTAGCTATAGATCTAATTAATTCTGGTATTCACCCAAAAGTTATTGATATATCTGATGAAAGGTTGAAATATGCTTCCAGTAAGTTTGGTTTGGAAACCTTAAAGTTGGATGTCTCAAAAATTTCCTCACTTAATAAGTTGCATGGTTTCAATGTAATTATAACTGCATTGCCAGGTTCCATTGCATATAGTGTTTTGAGTAATTTATTGAAGTTGGGTGTTAATATTGTGGATGTATCATTTTTCCCCGAATCTCCATGGCCCCTTGACTCTATTGCAAGGGAGAAGGGTTCCCTAATAATTGTGGATGCTGGATGGGTGCCCGGTTTAAGCAATATATTCTTAGGCTACTTCCATTCAAAGTTTGGAGGGTTAAAGATTGGTAGAATATATGATGGGGGTCTTTCGCTGAATCCAAATGCTCCATTGGGCTTGGCGTTAACATGGTCTGTTGAAGATTTAATTGATGAGTATATTAGGCCTGCTAGAGCCATAATTAATGGTTCTGAAGTCTCTTTAGATCCATTATCGAATACTGGTGAAATAAATATTCCAGGTCTTGGTCTCTTTGAATATTTTGTTTGTGATGGTATTCGAACTATGCTTAAAACTTTCAGTGGAGTTCAAGAGCTTGTAGAGTATGTTTTGAGATATAAGGGGCATTTGGAGATAATGAGTTCACTTAAGAAGATTGGAATGTTAAGTCGTGAACTCTTTAGGGTTGATGGATTTGAAATTCCAATGAACGTTTTAACCGCCAAAATTTTGCGTAGAGTTTTGCTTAGTGATATTGAAGATCGTGTGGTGATGTACATTGAAGCTTACTCCAATACTGGTGTTTGCAAGAAATTCTTCATGGATATTAAATATGATCATTCATTGAAAATGACTGCCATGGCTAAAGTTACTGGTTTCACGCAATCCACTATAGCAAAAATGGTTTTGGATGGAATTATTACAGGGAAGGGTTTAATGCCTCCTGAAGCTATTGGTATGAATTTAGACTACTTCAAAGTGTTTAGGGGGATTATTGAGAGTAAGGGTGTAAAAGTTTTTGAATCACAATGATTTATAGTGTTATCCATGAGTGAATTAAAGATTTCAGACATTCAACGCATGGTTGATGATTGGATTAAAAAGTTTGGTGGAGGGTATTGGAGTCCCTTATCTATGCTTGCTGCACTGGTTGAAGAGATTGGCGAGTTGGCTAAAGCTTTAAATTCAATTGAAGGTGGTAAAGGCTGCGGTAATATGAAAGCTCTTGTGGAAGAAATTGGAGACGTCTTATTTGCATTAACATGTATATCCAACTATTATGGCATTGATATGGGTGATGCATTAAAGAAGTGTGTGGAAAAGTATACTGTTAGGGATGCTGATAGATGGATTAGGAAATGACTTCTAATGCAATTTAAAAACAATAAACATCATAATTTAAAAAGAGGGATGAAATCCATAGAAACGAAATGCTTAAGCAATATTATGCAGATTCCTTATTGAGTGAGTTATGTCCAGTGATGTTCGTAAAGGATTTAGAAATGCATTACGCAAGTTCATTGCCACAATCATATTATACCTATTAACTTCAGCATTAACACAGTACATTGTAAGCTACGTTTTAGTAGCATTTCTCAATATTGATATATCTGGATATAAGATTTACATTGACATTTCCTTGGGACTATGCTTTGGATATTTAATCATACAATACTTCTCTGAATTAATTTACTGGTCTATTAGGTCTAAGTACGATCATGCAACGGCAGCTGCTATGAGAAGCCTATTTAGACTATTGGGTGTGGGGGCTATGTTAACAACCCTTGCCGGGGCTTTATCAAATCCCACAGCTGGCGTTGCCCTAGGTGGCTTTATCGGTATGTTAATCGGTTATGCTTCACAACAGAGTTTGGGGCAGGTTATTGCTGGAATACTATTATTATTGTCAAGGCCATTTAAGATAGGTGATAGGATTGAAGTTGGTGGAGTTGCTGGTAGAGTTGAGGATATTACAGCACTATATGTTGTGCTGTCAACTGATGATAACAAGCTTGTATATGTTCCATGTAACTCCATTCTAGGTTCAAGATTAACAAAATATAGGTTGGAGAAGTAGCTGAATAATATTAAATCCAGCGACTTTACCATACCTCCCTAAGAACTCTTAGGACGTTTCCTCCAATAACCTTACCTATTTCTTCATCACTATACCCATTTTTCACAAGCCATCTAACTATATTTTTGAATTGTGATGGGTTTTCTAAGCCATCTACATATTCAACTTCCTGGTATTCCAGTTCCTTAGTTCTTGTTTCAGTTAATGATAGTTCTCTTGTAAATACTTTGTGTAGTGCTACGTGGTCTCCGAATAATGTGTCCGGCCCGAAGGCAACGTAATCTATTCCCACCAGCTTTTCTATGTATTGGAAGTGTTTCATCACGGTTTCTATGCTATGCCTCCTGTCTTCAAGTGTTAGTGTTGTGTGTGGTGAAGCTTCCACTCCAATTACTCCCCCCTTCTCAGCTAATGCCTGTATAACTTCATCGGGTTTCATTCTTCTCGTTGGCCACAGCTTCCTTGCACCTGCATGTGTTATGAAAACTGGTTTCTTACTTGCTTCAATTACATCCATGGATGTTTTATCACTTGAATGAGCTATATCTATTGCCATTCCAATTTTATTCATCCTCTCAACAAGTTTGTAGCCTAAGTCTGTAAGTCCTTTATCGTATTTATCTGCAAGGCCGCTTCCAAACTCATTCCCCTTACTATATGTTATCCCCATGCATCTAACACCCAATCCATACAGCACATCAACTCTATCTATTTCTTCACCAATCCTAGGAGTGCCTTCCATATGGATAACTACCCCTATCTTCCCCTCTCTATGGGCTTTCTCTACATCTTCAATTCTCCTAACTATGAATGCCAGGTTTTGGTGGTCTATGTCTGAAGTGAACATCCCAATTTGGTAAACTACGTTATCCCAACTCCAAGGGTCTCTTGATGGCGCTAACCCTATACCATCGAATAGTCCATCGAAAATTACGTCTATACCCGAAATTGCAAGTCCCTCGTATCCTGTGAACATTCTCCCCTCCCTCACGTATGGTAATATTTCTTGTGGGTTTTCTGGGAATACTGTGGAGTGGTCGTGTAGTGATATGACAATATATTTCTCCAAGATCTCTTCAACCCTTTCCTCCTCGTTTTTACTTAATTCTATATTCCTAGATGGAACTCTATCTATCTCCTTTGTCAGTTTGAAGGCTTTATAATCCTTGTTTGATTCAAGATACTGGAATGATTTATAACCATTATATTGCTTCCTCTTCATTTTAATGCACCGATTGATGATTTATTGCGTACTGTGCATTTAAGGGTTTTGGAAACTTAAGTTTTCACTTGGTTTTGTATGGTAAACTATTTCTTATGTGATGATTTATAGTATTTTATGTGGGTTTCATGGAGTTTTTCGATCCAAAATTGTTTTTGAAGATGCTGTCTGATGGTGTGAAATTGGATTATGAAAGTTATGCTGCTGTAATTGCTCATCGCTCATCAGATCCATTCAAACTCCTAATAATGACCATACTCTCCCAGAATACTAATGATAGGAATGCCATAAAGGCATACAATAATCTATCTTCAAAGTTTAATGTTGATGCTAAAACTTTAAGCAATATTCCAATTGAAACTTTATCTGAGCTAATTAAACCTGCTGGTATGAATGTTAAACGTGCAGTTAAGATCATTGAATTATCAAGGATAATTTGTGAACACTATGATGGTGATCTGAATAACATTTTAAATTTACCTTGTGATGAAGCTAGACGTGCTTTAATGCTTCTTCCAGGTGTTGGAGCTAAAACTGCGGATGTAATACTGCTTTTTACTGGTAAATGTCCAACATTCCCAGTGGATACACATATCACTAGAGTTTCCAAGAGGCTTGGAATTGTAAGCGCTAATGCTGATTATGAAGAAATTAGGGGTGTTTGGATGAAGATGTATAGGGCATCAGATTATCTTCGTCTACACTTGTTACTCATAGCTCTTGGTAGACAGTTTTGCACTGCTAGGAATCCAAGGCATGATGCTTGCCCAGTTAAGGTTATGTGTGGTTTTTGGAGGAGTATTAAATCTTAATGCTTTCCCTTTCTATTGGTAGTATCATGCAGTGCAATCCTCCTCCACCTTTAACCAATTCGTATCCTTCAACTCCTATAACGTCAAAACCCCTCCTTTCAAGTTCCCTCATAATCCTCCTATTCCATATATACGATAACACCTTCCTATCGCCTATTGCCACTAGATTTGCTCCAAACATCCTATCTTCCCTATCGGTTACAGTTATTAGTTCGTAGCCCTTCTCCATTAACCATTTAGCTAAATTTATTATTCTGATTTTGCCATCCTCCATGTACATTTTTGATGGATACATGGATATATCTTCAATTCTAGTTACAGCAACGTTGTTTGAAAGTATCATAAGTCCCCCATCTAAGTGCACTCTCCTCATTGGTAGTGGAACTGAAATTAAGTTTTTGAAGGTTTTACCAAGTCCATCCATCAATATCCTCTTTACAGCTTCTTCATTGGTTCTAGGTCCATAACCTATCATTAATGTTTCTTCATTTAACCATACGGCATCTCCACCTTCAAATATTGCTGGTGCATCCATTACCATTTGTATTGGAACGCCTATATTCTTCAATGCTTCCATAACTATTATTGGTTCAACGCTCCTCGCATGATGTTTCATTCTCCCTATTATAGCTCCATTCTTTGTTACTGTTCCTGTGTCTCTTGTGAATACCATGTTTGGACATAATTTTGTAGCTTCAAGTAATTCTCCATCAACTTCCTCTTCCACTAGATATACTTTAACCCCTTCCTCTTTGAGTATCTTAACGAATTTCTCGTGCTCCTCCCTAAATTTATCTAGGTCTGGCACTTCCCTGAAGAGGTAATCTTCCCTATTACTTCCATTAACTATGTTTACTTCTTCCCCTGGAATATGCATTAACACACTTTTCAATTTTCCATATTCGCTTTGCGCTCCATACCCCATTTAAATCACTGTTAATATTGTCTGTTTCTTTTCTGTATAAATGGGTTTCCTCATCCCCTAATCTTCTTCCATATAGCTCCAAGCACAATTGATAGTATTAATACTAGTATCATTGTTTCTAAATCTCTACCTATATATTGGCTGGCTAGTGTTGCTAGTATTAGGAATATCATTAGTGTTGGTGCTGCTATGGATTTTAGATTACTGGTTATACGTTTAACCCCCTCTTCTTCATATAATGGTTTGTATTGTATTTCGTATCTTATCCTCTCCTCTTTATCCCTATACTTCTTCAATGATGTTAATATTTTATTTAAGGTGTTTGTAAATGTTTCAGCTTTATCCTTCCACTTATGGAAGTTTATATCTTTGATTTTACCGTTCTTCAATGCTATTTTTACATGATATTCGTTTTCCCCGGAACTCTTAACGTATACTTCCATTTCAACGTTTGATATCTCATTTATTGGTATCCTTTCAGCATATATTTCTGATAACCTTCCAAATAGTGATGCTACATATGGTACTATGTACCTATAGCTAATTATTCTATTCATCTCCCCACTCTCTATTTTCACGTAGTCTCCTTCTATGCTAACTATAATGTCTGCTTCAGGTATTTCTTCCCTATATCCAATGAATGTTTGTGAATATTCCTTTGCTAGTATTATTGGGTCTTCCCCCTTCTTCAACCTATTTAAAACTTCCATTATTAATTCAGCTTCATATGCCATTAACTTAATTTCACATTCTTCCGGTTTCTCGAATCTTTCCCCTTCCCTCTTCATCCATAGTATTCTCAATTTTCCACGTTCATAGTTTACTGTGACTATTTTGTTTATTGGTATTTCATTTTCCAAGGTTAGTTGATATTCCTCCCTTGCAAACCATCTTTCCCTCGGTATGCCTATTCTTCTAGTTCTATCTATGAAGGGCCCTTCTCTAACTCTAAGGTGCTCGTTTGTTAATTCTATTATTTTGTCGTCTCTCCTTATTTCAAGTATTTTTATTTCGTTCATCATGATTATCTATTCAATTTGATATTATATCAACCACTCTTTTAACAGTTTCTAAGGCTTTCCCCCTATCCTTTGCTTCTACAATTATTCTTATTTTTGGTTCCGTTCTTGATGGTCTTATTAGTGCCCACCAATCTTCTGATGATATTTTCACTCCATCCATTAAGCTTATTTCTCCCAGAATTTTCAGTTTATCAATTTTATCTTCTAAGTTCACATTACCTTTTTGTATGCTTGTTTTTATCATGTGGTATTTTGGCATTTCAGATACTATTTCCGACAATTTCCTTCTACTTTCCATTATTTCCCCTATTATTGCCAGTGCCGCTATTGCTCCATCTCTTGCCATGTGGAATTCTTTCATTATTAGTCCTCCACTACTTCCTTCAACTCCTATTTCACTATTGGTTTCCATCATTGTTTTTATCATGTTTGCTTCTCCAACTTTTGACCAGTATACTTTCACTCCATATTCTTCTGCTATATCTTGTAGAACTTTTGATGAAGCTACATTTATCACTATTCCACTTACCCTCCTCCTTTTGAGTATGTGTTTTAATGCTATTGCCATGCTATAGTCTTCCCCTATTACTCTGCCAGTATCGTCTATGCATACGAGTCTATCTGCATCGCAATCGTGTGCTAATCCCAAGTCTGCACTTATGGATTTCACTATCTTTGAAGTTTCTTTGAGAGCTTCTTCTGTTGGTTCTATTGGTCTATTGAATTTTCCTGGTATGGCGTTTATTGAGATTACTTTGCAACCCAGTTTTGATAGCATTTTTGGTGTTGTTAGGGAGCCTGCCCCTCCACCTGGATCTACAACAACCTTTAATTTGCTGTTTCCAATATTCTCCATGCCCATGAATTTTATAACTGCTTCTATGTATCCATCATTTATGTCTTTGCATTCTACTGTTCCAGGGTTCTTTGATATTTCCAGTTCTCCCTCCTCAGCTCTCCTTATTATTTCATCTAGTTTGTCATCCCATATTAGTATCCCATTTTCATCGGACATTTTCATTGCATTATATTCTGGGGGGTTGTGTGAAGCTGAAATTATTATTCCACCATCCATTTTCAATTTCTCCGTGAAGTATAGTATTGCTGGTGTTGGTGCAATGTCCACGTCAATTACTTTGCATCCAGCTAATGTTAATCCTGATATTGTTGAATGTTTTAGTGGGATTCCCGATGGTCTTGTATCTCTACCAACAATGACTTTATGGGTTTTCATTATGGAGGCATATGCATTGGCTAGGTAGTATGTGGTTTCAGGGGTTAATTCTAATCCATATATCCCCCTTACTCCTGAGTAGCTTTTTATCTTCCAAAAATCAATCTTCTTCACACTTATAGTTATTTAGTTTTCATTATATTTCCTTTATTATTGCTATTTCCGCTCCTATGATTATGCTTATATTTAAGTTTTTCAATTTTTATGGGGTGTTTTCATGACAATCCTTGTGGGGCGATGTATTAGGTGTGGTAAAAAGGTTTTCGTGTCAGATGATTTCTATGTTTGTGGTAAGAAGCATATATTTTGTGGTATTTGCAGTGTTAAGCTTCATATGAAGTGTCCCATTTGTTCATCAAGTTTAGGGGAATATGTTGTTGGGGGTTAGGGAAAATTATTCCCCCTTATGTTTCTTTGCAAATTCCTCTGTTACATCTATGAGTTGCTGTATCTCTCTTTCCGTATGGGCGTAGCTTATGAATGTATGTGGTAGTGTGGGTTTCACAACTATTATTTTATTTTCCAATAGGAATCTATGATACTCCTTAGCTAACTCTTCATTCTTCCCCTCACTTGCTTCTCTAGCATTCTTCGGCTTCTTCTTTGTGAAGTGTATTCCAACCATGGATCCATCTCCAGTTGTATGTGCATTTACATTGTACTTGCTGAAAACTTCCTCTAATCCATTTCTAAGCTTCTCCCCAAGCTTGTTTATATGTGGATATATGTATCCCTTTTCATACTCCCTAAGCATTATTGTTCCAACGTAGCTTACCAATGGATTTGCAACGTATGTCCCCCCATGGAATACCCTTTCACTCTTATCCTTGTATTTTATGTGATCCATTAGCTCCATAATATCTCTCCTACCACATACAGCTCCTATGCTTAACCCACCTCCACCCACAGCTTTCCCCAACACTGTTATGTCTGGTTTAACGCCATAATATTGTTGAGCCCCTCCAGGTGATAGTCTGAATCCAGTTATTACTTCATCGAATATTAGTAGTGTATCGTAGTCGTCGCATAGTTCCCTTAATCCTTGTAGGAATCCATCTTCTGGGGGTATGCATCCTCCAGCTCCAAGTATTGGTTCAACTATTATGCATGCAAGCTCATTCCCCCTCATAACTTTACTTATTGTTTCAAGATCGTTGAATGGTAGGGGGATTGTGTCTTTCGTTGCCCCCTCAGTTAGTCCAGCTGATTCTGGTTTTTCGAATGGGTAGTTTACTGCAACGTGTAGTGCATCATACCCTCCATGCCATCCCCCCTCCATCTTACCTATCTTCACCCTCTTCGTGTATGCCCTCGCCAATCTTATGGCGTACATGTTGGCTTCTGTACCACTATTTGTGAATCTAACCATCTCTGCACTTGGAACCATCTTTACAACTTGCTCTGCAAATTCCACTTCATATTCATGTGGTAGTCCGAAGTGTGTTCCAACTTCTATTATTCCCCTTAAAGCCTTCAGCATTATTGGTGGGTTGTGTCCCATTATTAGTGCACCATGACCAACCCAGTAATCCACATATTCGTTTCCATCCACATCATATACTCTGCATCCACTTGCCCTCTTTACGTATATTGGGTATGGTTCAAAGTATCTTATCGCGTAACTAACCCCTGCAGGCATAACCTTCATTGCACGTTCATATAGTTTACGTGAATTTTCAGTTCCCAAACAATTTCACCTCAATTAAATGTACTTATGTGATTTGTTTTTAACGTTTTTGAATCCCATAGTAGTGGTTATATTGTTGTGGTGTATAGTCTATTTGTGGTGATTTATTTGCCCAGTAGGATTGCTTCTTTGAAGTGTGTTAGGTGTGGATGTGAATTTGATTATCATCAGAACATAAACTTCTGTTTGAATTGTGGTTCCATAGTTGAGTTTCAAATGGATTATGATGTCATAGGGTCTATTGTGAGTAAGGCTAAGATATCTCTTAGGGGGTTTAATATGTGGCGTTATAGGGAGTTCATTCCAATAGAGGATTACTCAAATATTGTCAGTATGGGTGAGGGTTGGACTCAACTTATTAAGAGTAGGCGTTTAGGTCCAAATCTAGGTTTGAAGAATTTATATTTCAAACTAGATTCACTTAACCCCACAGGGTCATTTAAGGATAGGGGGGCCTCAGCTGCTGTTAGTAGGGCTTTAGAATTGAAGGCTCCTGGACTTGTGGGGTTCTCCACTGGGAATGCTGGTGTTGCTCAAGCTGCATATTGTGCCTTGGCTAATGTTGGGAGTATAGTTTTAGCTCCAAAATATGCTTCTAGGGAGAAGATTGCATCTATAATGATGTATGGTAGTCGTGTACTTCTCATTGATGGGACATTTGATGATGCAAGTAGATTGGCTAAGGCTGTGGCGGATAGACTTGGATGGATATATAATGGTGGTGTTGTGAACCCAATTAGGCAGGAGGGTAAAAAGACCCTTGCCTACGAGATTTGTGAGCAGCTTGGCTGGAGCTCTCCAGATTGGTATATTCAATCTGTGGGTATGGGAACTGCAGCTATAGGTGCATGTAAGGGGTTTAAGGAGCTTTTAAACCTTGATTGGATTGGACGTATACCTCGGATCGCATGTGTCCAAGCTGAGGGATGTGCTCCCATGGTTAAAGCATTTAAATCCAATAGTGAATTTGTGGAGCCCGTCATGGAGCCTAGAACCATTGCAAGCGCTATTGCCGTTGGAAATCCTGTTGGCTGGCCACTCCTAAATAGGTATTTGAGGGAGTGTAATGGTCTTGTTGAAGCTGTTTCTGATGATGAGATAATTGAAGCTTATAAGATGCTTGCAAGGTTTGAGGGGATTTATGCGGAGCCTGCTGCAGCAGCCCCATTAGCTTTAGCTAAGAAGCTGTTGGAGTCTGGCATAATTGATGGGGGTGATGTTGTGGTATGCGTGATTTCTGGGTTTGGTTTGAAAGATGTTTCAGCAACTTTACGTGTTGTGGGTGAACCTCCCGTAGTCCCAAGTAATGTTGATGATGTTTTAAAGGCCCTATCACAACCCTAATTCTCCAATAATTCTCCTCGATACTTCATCTACGCTTCCACTCCCATCTATAACCCTAAGCTTTCCAAGCTTTTCATAGTATTCCATAACTGGTTTGGTTTTAGCGTAGTATTCTTTAAACCTCCTTCTAACAACATCCTCCTTGTCATCTTCCCTCACCAGTAGTTTGCTTCCACATTTATCGCATATTTCATCTATTCTCGGAGGTTTCAGTATCATGTTGTATATTTCACCACATTTTGGGCAGTACCTTCTACTCGTCAACCTCTTAACGCATTCCTCTTCACTTAACCTTATATCTATGACTATTTCCGGCTTCATTTCCGTTTGCTCTAAGGCTTCAGCTTGTGCAATTGTCCTTGGATATCCATCCAGTATGTATCCACCAAATTCCCTCAACATATTTCTAAGTGTGTTGAGTGTTAACTCGATTATTATGTTGTCTGGAACCAGCTCCCCCCTATCAATGTACTGCTTAACTAAGGCTCCAAGCTCAGTCCTTTTCATGATGTTTTCCCTCAATATGTCTCCAATGGATATATGTGGTAGCCCATATTTCTCCGATATTATTTTTGCTTGAGTCCCCTTACCTGATCCAGGTGGACCCATGATCACTATTTTCCTCATATCGTCGGAACCCCCACCATCATTTTTAACGCCATATATATAATTGCACTGATCATTGCTGCAACAGGGATTGTTGATATCCATCCAGCGACGAGCTTGAATACAGTTCTATAGTTTACTGCCTTATAATCTTTTGCTAATCCAACCCCTATTATTGATGAATTGCTTGCTATGGATGTTGATATTGGCATTCCATATCCAAAGATCATGTATGGTATTGTTGTGAATAGGTATACTACTAGTGCATTGCTGAATTCGGCTATTGCACCCATAATCACATCTATCCTAGTTATCCTGAATGCAACTGTTTCAATTACATTTTTACCCCAAACAAATCCCCCTATGGCTATTCCAATAGCCCCCATTATTGATAGTAGTAGCATTGTGTGGTAGTCTGGCATTCTACCAACCTTCATGGCCACTGTAACATATGCTCCCGTGGCATTTCCAACATCATTTGCACCGAAGGAGTACGCTGAAAAGCATAGTGACATTATTAGGATTGCTGAGATTGCCTGTTCAAGTCTATACGTCCAAGGTTTTCCAGCTAGTATTTTTGCTGTTAACTTGTATAGTATATATGATAGTGCTATTGCAGATAGTGGTGATGTAATCCAGCTTATAACAACATTCCATAGTACATCATAATTTACTCCCGATAATCCATAGGCTGCTAAACCATATCCAATGACACTTCCAATTGTGGTGTGGGTTACTGAAACATCCAACCCCTTACATGAGCAATATAAAACCCATATTGATGTTGCTATTGATATTGCGACCGCTCCAAGTATGTCTATTTCGCTAACAACCCCCTTACCTATAGTCTTCATAACCATGAATCCCTGCGTTACAGCCCCTATAAATGTGAATATTGCGAATAGGGTTATAGCTCTCCTTATGGAAACCACTCTTGCTCCTACTGCGCAGTCTGTTGGTGTTGCTGCATCATTAGCCCCCATACTTATTGAGAGGAGGAAGGATAATGCTAGTCCAATTGCTAGTAGTATGGTTGTAGTGTCGAGCAAGCAATTCAGCCTCCACAAGTCAATGGAACGTGTTCAGTTTTATTATCAATGAATTATTTAAAACCCTTACTAACGCTGATGCGTTGAAATTTAATTGAGGGAAACTTTTATATCATAGTTTCATCCCTCTATTTTTGAGTGGTGGATTTATTGAACCTCAAGCCAACATATTCCGCTATTTGGTTTGGTAGGAAGCGTGAGTTGGAGGTTTTAAATATTGTTAAAGTGCATTTTGAATGCATAGTGTCGACTGTTTCGGCTTTGAGGGATCTTGTATACGCAGTTTGTGATGGGAATTTCGATGAGGCTGACCGTATATTCAAAATTATATTTCAGAGGGAGAAGGATGCTGATGATGTTAAGGAGAAGATTTTGGATGAGCTTTCTAAAGGGCCATTCCATCCAGCTGATAAGGAAGAGATTATGCATTTAATTTTAACTGCAGATGATATAGCTTCAAATGCTAAGTCTGCTGGTAGGAAGTTTTGTATGGCTAGGGGGGCTATTCTTCCAAAGGATATTGGTGATGGTTTGAGGGTGCTTGCAGACTTATCCTTCCAAATAACATCTAAACTTAAAGATGCATTTGAGGTTCTGGTTATGGATCCACGTAAAGCTGTTGATGTTGCGGAGGAGGTGGAGAGGTTGGAGGAGAAGATTGATGATCATAGGGTTGGACTTATAATGATGATATTGAGTTGGGGTGAAAATTATCCGAAGATTAGTAGGTGGATTATGATTAAGGAGGCTGTGGAGAATATTGAGGCTGCCGCTGATAAATGTGAGGATACTGCTGATGTTATTAGGATGATAAGTATTTCAAGGGTTTAATTAAGTTTATTAGTTTCTTTACACATTCTTCTCTCTAAGGTATTGTGGAGTTTATGGTGAATAGGATAGTTCCAGATACAAGTGTATTGGTGGAGGGTAGGCTTTCCAAGATTATTTTGGAAGAGGATATTAGGGATGTTGAAATAATTATTCCGAGGGTAGTCTTAGATGAATTGCAAGCTCAAGCTTCAAATGGTAGGGAGAGTGGTTTCAGGGGGCTTGATGAGATTATTAAGTTGAGGGGGATGGCTGGGGATAGGGGGATTAGCATCAATATTGTTGGTGAAATTGCATCCATTGAAGATATTAAGATGGCTGGTATGGGTAGGATTGATGCTTTGATTAGGGATGTGGCTAAGAAGTATGCTGCCACACTTTACACAATGGATTATGTTCAGTCACTTGTGGCTGAAGCTGAGGGTGTTAAGGTTAGGTTTATTGGTTTAGAGTCTGATTATGCAAATCTGAAGATTGAAGACTTCTTCACCAATGACACCATGAGTGTTCATTTGAAGGAGGGGGTTCCACCATATGCTAAGCGTGGTAGACCTGGAAGGTGGGAGCTTGTTAAAATTAGGGATCGTGTTTGTGAGAGGGCTGAGCTTGAGCATCTAGTTAGGGATATACTTAGGAGATGTCACTCCAATGGCAATGCATTCATCGAAATTGTTAGGCATGGTGCAATGGTGGTGCAACTTGGAGATTATAGGATTGCCATAGCTAGACCTCCATTTTCAGATGGATTGGAGATAACGGCTGTTAGACCTATAGTTAAGGTTTCCCTTGAAGATTACGCTTTATCTGATAGGTTGAAGAGGAGGCTTGCGGAGAGGGCTGAGGGTATACTCATATGCGGCCCCCCTGGGGCTGGTAAATCTACATTTGCTTCAGCTCTAGCTGAATTCTATCGCTCCACAAAGAATGCCATTGTTAAGACCATGGAGTCTCCTAGGGATTTACAGGTTAACGATGAAATAACTCAGTATGCCCCTTTGGAGGGGGAGTTTTATAAGACTGCTGAAATCCTATTGCTAGTTAGACCCGATTACACTGTTTTTGATGAGTTGAGGAAAACTGAGGATTTCCAGGTTTTCGTGGATATGAGGCTTGCTGGTGTTGGGATGATTGGTGTGGTTCATGCATCTTCACCTGTTGATGCCATACATAGATTTATTGGTAGGATAGATTATGGTGTTATACCACAAGTCATTGACACCGTGATATTCATTAAGGATGGATCTGTCAGGAAGGTTTATGAGTTGGATTTGGTTGTTAAGGTTCCTCATGGTATGACTGATGAGGATCTAGCTAGACCTGTGGTTGAGGTTAGGGATTTTGAGAGTGGTGAGGTTGAATATGAGATATATGCATTTGGTGAGGAAACGGTTATAGTTCCAATTAGGAGGGAAGCTAGGGGTAAGCATGTGGGGAGGAGGTTTGATGATTTATTGAGGTATATTAGGCGTTTCGATCCCAATGCTGAATTGGATGTTATCTCAGATAATTCCGTGATTGTTAAGGTTGATAGGGATGTTATTCCACGTATAGTTGGTAGGAATGGGAGTTTGATAAGTAGCATTGAAAGGAGGTTTAATGTTAGAATTGAACTTCAACCAAGAGTTTCATCTTTAATGCATTCTGGAAGTGTTGATTATAGTTATCGTGAGACTAAGCGTAGCTTAATATTCTATTTTGGTAAAGATTATGCTAAATGTAATATGGATGTTTATGTTGATGGTAGATATGTGGGTTCGTATAAGTGTGATAAGCGTGCTAGAATAGTATTTAACATTTCCAGTGATGTTGGCAAGGTCTTGAGTGATGCTTTGAGGAATGGTTTGAACATTGAGTTTAAGCCTTCACAACAACAGTAAACGTTAATATACTTTCAATAATAAACTATGTTTGATCAGAATGTCTGTTAGTGTGTCTGTTAGTGAGAGGCTTTTCCCCGAAATTGGTGGTTTGAGGAGTGATTTCATTAAGGGGTTTGCTGAGGAGATGAGGCGTAGGGGGCTTACAACTAAAGTTTCTAGGGAGAGGGGGTTTGACTTAATATATAGCGATATATTCGGTGAAGCGAAGATATACGTTATAGATGAAGGTGATTTCGTTAGGTTTGGTTATAGGCTTAATATCTCAGTATTACTATTCATATTGATAGTGATCCTACCACTAATTGAATTTAACCTAATAATATTGAGTGTTGGGGTAGCGGTGGTTTGGGCTATAAAAATAGTATTGTTGAAATCAAATATTAATGAGTGTGCTCAAAACACTTACATTAAGCTAAGCTTCTCAGGAGGGGAGAGGGCTAAGGAGGAGACTGTGGAATCTAAGCAATCTGGGGGGAGCGGAGATGCTGCCAATCCCACTTCAAATAACCATCTGTAGACAATCAAAAAATAATAATAAAGTTTAAATTACACTAAGCTATAATGATGTTTACAGTAATTTCTTAGGTGTATGTGATGAGTGTAAAAGTTATGAAATTTGATGTTGAGAAAATGCAAGTTGCCTTAGCAACTGATGTTGGTAGCACCACGACGAAGGCTAGATTGTTTAAGAAGGTGGATGGAGTTTGGAGGTTTATATGTGCTGGTGAAGCTCCAACCACTGTTGAGAAGCCATTTGAAGATGTAACCATGGGATTGAGGAATGCCATAACTGAAGTTGAAGAATTAACTGGACATAAACTACTAAAACCAGATGGTTCTGGTCTCATAATCCCATATCAAGGGAATAATGTGGGTGTAGATCTATACGTATCGACGAGTAGTGCTGGTGGTGGATTGCAGATGATGGTTGCAGGTGTCGTTAAGACCATGACTGCTGAAAGCGCTGAGAGGGCCGCCCTTGGTGCTGGTGCAATAGTTATGGATGTTATGGCAATAGATGATGGTAGACCTCCACATAAGAAGATTGAGAGGATGCGTTTCCTAAGACCTGACATGATACTACTAGCTGGTGGAACTGATGGTGGAACTATAAAGCATGTTGTGGAGATGGCTGAGCTTATAAAGGCAGCTGAACCAAAACCAAGATTTGGATTAGGCTACAAGCTTCCAATAGTTTATGCTGGAAATAAGGATGCTAGGGAACATATAAAGAAGACTCTTGGCGAAACATTTGATTTAACCATTGTGGATAATTTGAGACCTGTACTGGAAGTTGAGGTTGTGGAGCCTGCTAGGGATGCCATACATAGATTGTTCATGGAACATGTTATGGCTCATGCCCCCGGATATCACAAATTAACTGAGTGGGTTATGGTTCCAGTCATGCCAACGCCTGCCGGTGAGGGTATGATGTTTAGAACTATTGCAAAGATGTGGAATATTAACGTTTTGGGTGTAGGTTTGGGTGGAGCTACAACAAACGTTTACTCCGTTTATGAGGGGAAGTTCGTTAGAACTGTTAGTGCGAATTTGGGTATGAGCTATAGTATCACCAATGTTTTGAAGGAGGCTGGTGTGGCTAACATAATGAGGTGGCTACCATTTGAGATGGATGAGAGGGAGGTTAGGAATAGGTTGGCAAATAAAATGATTAGACCAACCACTTTACCTCAAACATTGGATGATCTGCTTGTGGAGCATGCAGTTGCAAGGGAAGCCATTAGGCTTGGATTTGAGCATCATAAGTTGTTGGCTAGAGGTTTGAGGGGTGTTCAGAGGAGGAGGACTATTGCAGATATATTTGAGCAATCCATGGAGACTGAAACATACATAAACATGATGAATATCCAGTTGATTGGTGGAACTGGAGGCCTATTATCCCATACTCCACGTAGACAACAAGCTGCACTCATATTGATAGATGCATTCCAGCCAAAGGGTGTTACAAGGCTTATGTGTGATAGCATATTCATGATGCCACATCTCGGCGTCCTATCAACTGTACATCCGAAGGCTGCCATGGAAATATTTGAGAGGGATTGTATCGTGAAGCTTGGGACAGTTATAGCTCTTGATGGTCATGCCAAGTCTCCTGGACCTGCAGTGAAGGTTACTGCCCATATGCCTGATGGTAGAACTGTGGAGAAGGTTGTCAATTATGGTGATATTGATAGGATACCTCTACGTGATGATGAAACTGCAACTGTTATTATTGAGCCAACAGGTGATTTCGATGTTGGTATGGGTCCTGGGAAGAAGAGGGAGGCAACTGTTTGGGGTGGAGCTGCTGGTATAGTTATAGATGCCAG
>NZ_JANGFQ010000005.1:0-49510 GCF_024707025.1 Candidatus Culexarchaeum yellowstonense | reverse complement strand
AGTATTGGGAAATTTCCCCCTCATATTTTAACCACTATCTTATTCCATGAATTTAAAACTTCCTAGTGCAAAGTGCAAAATATTTGTAATTGGCAGAAGTGGATTTTAATGCATTTCTCCGCTGCAACTCGGTTTTTGCTGTAAGTATGCGGCTTAGCAGAACTTATCCTACCCCCGTTATAATAGCATTTAATGGAAGCTTTAATCCTGCAGTATAAGCAACATGTCAACTGCATTTTTCAAAGATATATTGTTTAATAAGTTCTTCATTACCAAACGAATCTAATTCTCTTGCCTGACATATGGTATTCTATGGGGATTGGAAAACTTAGGCAATGAAATCTCAGAACTATACTACATAATTTTCAAAAATTTGCAACTAAGCTTTCCTAGGATTATCTAGGAAATATGGGGGAAGAATATATATGAATAGGAGGATAGGGGAAATTTGGGCCCGTAGCTCAGTTTGGATAGAGCACTGGCCTCCGGAGCCAGGGGTCCCGGGTTCAAATCCCGGCGGGCCCGCATCCAATTAAATTTCAATTTTCAACAGTTACTCTTGATTTTTAAATTTTTTTACATATTGTTATCGCCCTATCTACTGTAACGCCTCTATTTATATGGGGAAGAGAGTTTGGTAGAAAATAATTTAAGTCAAAGGGTAGACTCCCTATTATTATAAATTTAGTTGGGGGTTGAAGATGGGCTTTCGAAATCTAAGTAGGGCATCTTTAATAACGTTTATTTTGCTATCCCTAGTCTCTCTTTTCGCTGATATGACTTATGAGGGGGCTAGGTCTATTTCCGGAGCATACTTAGAAGTGCTTAGCGCCACCGCTGTTTTTGCAAGCTTAGCCAGTATTGGTGAGTTTTTAGGATACATCATGAGATTTGTTAGTGGTATTTTGGCAGGATATTTTAAGTCAAGTAAAGGTTATTGGGGATTAACCTTTATGGGTTATATATTAAATTTGATGGTTGTCCCCCTCCTAGCCTTCTCCGGCCAATGGCAAATGGCAATCCTCCTCATATTCCTAGAGAGGATGGGTAAGGGGTTAAGGACACCTACTAGAGATGTTATATTATCGGAAGTTACTGAGGAGATTGGTAGGGGTAAAGCTTTTGGACTTCATGAAGCTCTTGATCAAGCAGGAGCAGTTTTAGGACCCTTAATAGTTTCAGTGGTACTCTTTAGAAGCAATAGTTACGCATTGGCTTTTCTAGTATTAGCGTTGCCAGCAATGGCTTCTATACTATTTCTCTTGGGTGCATATATGAAATATCCTAGGGTTAAGGCGGCTGAGAAGGCTATTCCACTTTCAAAGAGTGGAGCTGTTCTCAATGATGTTTTCTGGCTTTATACTATTTCTATGTCTATTGTGGCCTTTGGCTTCATTCATTGGATTAATGTGTCATATATCTTTAAGGCAGAAAACATACTACCCGATTATCTGATATCCACAATGTACCTAGTAGCCATGCTTGTTGATGGCCTCCTAGCATTTCCAGTTGGATTGATATATGATAAAATTGGTTTAGTATCATTACTCATAACGCCAGTATCCGCTGCATTGATAGTTCCAATGATCTTTATGAAAAGTTTTGCTTCAGTGTTGTTTGCAAGTATCTTTTGGGGTGTTGTGATGGGGATATATGAGAGCACTGCACGTGCAGCAATAGCCGACATCTTACCACCTGAGGGGAGGGCATATGGTTATGGTGTTTTCGGCTTATTTTATGGGACAGCTTGGATGGCTGGAACAATAGCTTATGGTTATCTCTACCAAAATCTCACCAGCTACCTATCATTATTCACTATATCTATTGAATCAATAGCACTCATAATACTGCTCATTACCGTGAAACGATTTAAAGATTTCAGAGGTAAATGATGCTAGGAAGACGTATGTAACATCGTTTAGTAATAGTGGTCAAGGGGTATGAGAGTGAAGGGATGAAAGTTAACGCTGGACTAGAACGGAATCCTTATATCTCCCAACTTGTTTTGAATTGGCTTTTTAGGTGAGTGGCATTGACGTTTTGCCGTGGAAGATTTCTCGAGTTGGAAAAGTATTGGCTTTTGCCTATACTCTTAGGTTTTGTGATTGGTTTAGCTGTATTTGTCATGGTCTGCATATATAGAATCTTAAACCATGTTTCACTGTTGATAGTAAATTTTGATCCAATTTTCATTTTCGCCTCCACGGTTATCGCAATTCTTGGTGGATACTTAACTGTAAAATTCTTTGCAGATAGTAAGGGGTGCGGATGTGGAACTGAACTTGTAATTGAGAGGTATCATCATAAAAGCGGCTTTGTAAGTTTGAGGGATACTGTAAGTAAAACTCTGGCTTCAGCAATAACCATAGGTTTTGGTGGAAGTGCAGGGTTGGAGGGGCCGAGCCTCCTACTTGGAGGTGGAATTTCCTCTTTCATTACTAGGAGGCTGGGGTTAAGTCAGAAGGATGTAAAGGCCTTGTTTTTATGTGGTGCCGCTGCAGGGTTCTCAGCCATATTTAAAGCTCCATTAACTGGAATATTGTTTGCACTTGAGATACCATATAGGAGGGATGTTGAAACTGAAGTTTTCGTTCCAGCTTCAATAGCTTCAGTTACCGCTTACTTCACTTCAGCCATGACTCTTGGGACTGAAACTATTTTCTCATCGTCCACACTTGTAACGCCAACTTTCCCCACACTTATGCATGCAATCTCTATAGGTGTTTTGACAGCCTTTGTTGCTTTGGCATTTATGGGAATATTTGAGAAAATGAATGCTTTGAGCATGTGGCTGTCCATGAGAATCCCTCCACTTTTAATGTGTGTATTTGCTGGATTGATGCTTGGCTTAATAGGGTTTTTCCATCTGGAAGTTCTTTGGCTTGGCTATGATTTCATCCACAAGATAATTACAACGGATTTGGGGCGCTTATCCATTACAACTTTAATTGCAGTTTTAATACTCAAAATTTTAGCTACAAGTCTAACCTTGAATTTCGGTGGGAGTGGTGGGCTTTTCGTTCCATCAATTTATGTTGGTGGAACCCTTGGGCTGATTTATGCGCAGATAATGGGACTCAAACCAACAATCTTATATGTAACATTGGCTATGAGCGCCCTACTGGCTGCAACTAGTAAGAGCTTATTGACAAGCATATCCCTAATCGCTGAAACTGTAGGTCCAAGTTCCATAATACTTGCATTAATCTCCTCCTCAATAAGTTACTTCCTCACAGGAAGTAGATCTTTCTATAAAAGTCAACTTACAAGTAAAGTTGATGCTGGCATACCCCATGCTTCCATGGATAAGCATTCTTTTTAATGCTCTTCTCCCTAAATATGAGTAGTTATCTTAACATATTTGCTAATTCATTTTTGAAGATGGAGAAAAATGGGGATTTTTGACGTGTTATCTCTTCCTCCTTACCATTACTCCACCTATTAATCCGCCTATCAGTCCGAATAGGGGGAGGGAGATTAATGCAGTTAAGCTTGCTAATCCTCCAATAAAGGCCCCTAAGGATCCAAGGAATGCGAATCCTAAGGTTGTTAACAAAACACTTTCTATTGTTGCCCCAATTACACCGCTTAGAAATCCTGCTAAAGCGCCTCTGCCAGCATCGTCCTTAGTAAGGATTCCTGCAACCATACCGGCTGTGATTGGACCTATAATTGGTATCCATCCGAAAATGATCATTAAGGCAATACCTGCAGCAATACCAGTACCTATTCCTCCATATTCATCATAAATGAGTTTCAACATTTCCAGTGCATCGAACACAAATTTTATTTTGCAAATTATTTAATTTTTCCATAAAAAGTTCCATTATATAAACTTGGTTTAATTTGAAATGAATTGACGTTATAAAATGGATGCCCAGAAAACCTAGAGCTCTAGGCTCTGCGAGTGAATGGGCAAGGTTTAAATAAATGGAAAGAGTGAGGAGTATTTAAGCATGTTGCAATGACCAGTGAAGCTTCAAGCTGAGGTGAAATGGAAGTTTAGCCCATAGGGTAATATGTTCTATGGGATGGGGGAGATGTGAGCCCCCAAACCAGCAAATGAGGGGAATGGCGTAAAGCCACCTATAAACGCTGGAAGCCCCGCGACTTCAGTCGTGGAGTATCTCACTAAAGGGGTATTGAATAAGCATGAGGATATATCGATGTATGTTGTCGTCAGTTTATATTTTAGGTAAATAATGCTTTAGAGCGTTTATATTATTTACATTTGTTTCATGTTGGTGGAATATGGTTGGAAATGATTCTCAACTTTTAAGCTTATAATAATGGCGATCCCTGTTGATTATGGTTTCTGGGCTATACATTTATAGCTCCCACTTCACTATTCTATATTTGGTGTATTGTGTTTGGGTAAGATTGATAGGGGTGTTGGTTGTAGTATTGCTGGATGTGTGAATAATGCTTCCCACTCATTATCTGTTAGGGAGGTTTCCAATGCACTTTCAAAGCTTGGATTTAAACTTTCATCGGATTCTGCTCGTAGAGTGTATTTGTGTGAAGAGCATTATAAGGCTGTTAAGAAGGTTTTGAGGAAGGAGAGGATGTATGAGCGTTGGAGGTTTGGATGAGAGGGTTGAGGAGCCCTCTGAGGAGGAAGAGGAGGAGTTTAGGGAATCCTTTGAAGAGGAGGAGCTTGAGGTAGTTCCCATAAGTGTTGAGGAGCCTAAGAATACTGGTCCATGCGTATTGCTTGCAGTCATGTATGATGGTTCTGTGGGTAAGGCTTTATGTAAACTATACGATCCATCCAATGGTAAGATATATTATTGGCATGATAATACTGGGCACATGCCATACTGCCTAACAGATCTAACTCCTGATCAGGTTAAGAGGCATGCTGTTGCAGTGCATAAGGGGTTTAGGGGGGTTTATGAGGTTGAGAAGTATGATCCCCTTAGGGATAGGGTTTTAAAGTTCTCCAAGATAGTTGCATCAGACCCTCTCTCTATTGGTGGTAGGAGGAGGAGTATTAGGGAGATTCTTCCAAAGGCTTGGGAGGATAGGATTCCATACAACAATTGTTACATTTATGATTCTGGATTAATTCCAGGTCTTTACTATATGGTTGTGAATGGGGATTTGAAGCCTGCACCCATGGAGTTTCCCAAGGATGTAGCTTCAGAAATACTGAAGTTCTTTAATGGTGAGCCTAAGGAGGTTTTGGATTGCGTTAAGGATTGGCTTCCATTATTCCTAATTCCAGTTCCAGATATACCTAGATTGGCCATAGATATTGAGGTTCTCTCCACAGCTAATAGGATTCCTGAACCCTCTAAGGCTGAGGATCCAGTTATATGCATTTCCTGCGTTTCATCCAATGGTTTGAAGAGGGTTTTCATGCTTAAGAGGGAGGGGATTGATGAGGGTGTTAAACCTAAAACTCTCCCCGGAGATGTTGAGATAAAGTTCTTTGAGGATGAGGGGGTGATGTTGCGTGAAGTTTTCAAGCTCATCACTTCATACCCAATAATAGTCACATTTAATGGTGATGATTTCGATTTAAACTATCTTAGGCATAGAGCTGCAAATATTGGTATTAAGCGTGAAGAGATCCCTCTTGCCATGGGGAGGAATTATGTTGATGTAGTTCCAGGGGTTCATATAGATTTGTATAAGTTCTTCAGTAATAGGTCTATTCAAGTTTACGCTTTTGGGAATAGGTATAAGGATGCAACCCTCGATGCTGTGGCTACATCGCTTCTGGGTGTTGGGAAGATAACTTTGGATAGGTTGATAAGTGATCTATCCTACTATGATTTAGCAGCCTACTGTTTTAGGGATGCTGAGATAACCCTCAATTTAACATCCTTCAATGATGGAATTGTTATGAAGTTGATAATGCTGTTGATGAGGATTAGTAAGCTTAGTATGGGTGATGTTGTTAGGAGGGGGGTTTCAGTTTGGATTAGGAATATGCTCTATTATGAGCATAGGAGGAGGAATTACTTGATACCATCAAAGGAAGATATAATTGCAGCTAAGGGGGTTTCAGTAACTAGGGCTTTAATTAAGGGTAAGAAGTATATGGGGGCTATGGTGATTGAACCTAAGCCTGGAATATACTTCAACGTTACCGTGCTGGATTTCGCATCCCTATATCCATCAGTGCTATATAGGTGGAATTTATCATATGAGACTATAAATTGTCCACATGAGGAATGTAGAAGTAATAAGGTTCCGGAACTTCCACATTGGATATGCACTAAGAGGAGGGGGCTCTCCTCAACCATAATTGGGATGCTTAGGAATATGAGGGTTTACTGGTTTAAACCTAAGGCTAAGGATAAAAGTTTAGATCCCACCGTGAGGACTTGGTATTCCGTTGTGGAGCAGGGTTTAAAGGTCTTCCTCAATGCCAGTTATGGAGTTATGGGGGATGAGAATTTCCCATTATACTGTCCACCTGTGGCTGAGAGCATTACTGCCATCGGTAGATATGTGATTTCCAAGACCATTGAGAAGGCTAAAGCTCTCGGCGTTGATGTACTCTACGGCGATACCGACAGCATATTCCTACATCAACCAACACAAGATCAAGTTAAACGCTTGATAGATTGGTCTATTGGCGAGTTTAAGATAGATTTGGATGTGGATAAAGTTTACAGGTACGTTACATTTTCAGGTCTTAAGAAGAATTATCTAGGTGTATTCAATGATGGTTCCGTGGACGTTAAGGGTCTTGTGGGTAAGAAGAGGAATACACCTGAATTCTTGAAGAAGCTATTCATGGATGTTGTGGAAATACTTGGGAAAGTTCAGAGTCCAAGGGATTTCGAGGAGGCTAAATTGAAGATTAGGAGTGTGGTTAGAGATTATTATGTTAAGTTGAAGTGTAGGGAGCTCAACCTCGATGACCTTGCATTTAGAGTTAAGCTTTCAAGGGATCTTGATCACTACGTTAAAACCACCCCCCAGCATGTTAAGGCTGCAAAGCTTCTTGAGAAGTTTCAATCTAGGAAGCTTGGAGCTGGAGACATAATATCATATGTTAAGGTTAAGGGGGAGATGGGGGTTAAACCTGTTCAACTTGCCAGGATTGATGAGATTGATGTGGATAAATATGTTGGGCATATGGAGACTACCTTGAGGCAGATTCTTGAAGCTATAGGGATAAATTTGGATGAGATATTTGGGGTTAGAAGTCTTGATAAATTCTTCTCCAAGAAGTAGTTTAAGATGCTCTTCTCTCCACCACATATGCTCCCAAAGTTCCCCCAAATACTTGGACAATTAAAAGTTCTATTACGAGGGATATTGGCATTCTGCCGAAAATTGATAGGAAAAGTATGTTCAACATTACAGATGTTAATCCAATGGTTAAACCAATCTTCATCCTATCCCTATATGCCACTCTACATATTAGGTAGCTTGAAATTGCTGTTGATATTAGGAATGTGGTCACTATTATTGCTTCCGCAGCTGACAATAATTCCTTCATATATTCCGTGATGTATGATATTAGGGATATTATGAGCCATCCAGGTGCATCTGCAAGGAATGCGCTTGCAGCATACTCTTCTAATCTTGGCATTCTACCCTCCATTAAAACCCCCAACACTTATTTACATGTTTATGCAATTTTTATATGAGTATTTTGGTGATTCCATGAGTGAATTGTTGAAGTCATTTATGGAGGATAAACGTATTCTGGATAGGGTTAAATTTGAAGACTATCTTTCAGTTTATTTTGATGTTAGGCCAGCATCCTTCTTCACCATGATTGCAGAACTTCCAAATGCTAGGGAGATTGGCGCTAAGATTGATCTTGAATGTAAGGATGATTTGGCTTTGATAATGTCCACTAGGGATATACAGTTGAGGGGGGAGTTGATAATTGAGTTGAGGAAGAAGATTGATGAATTGTTTAAGAAGTATGTTTTGGATTCCGATGTATTTAAGGCTCATGAGTATTGGGCTAAGAAGCTTGGTTTGAGGATGGAGATGGATAAGGTTAGGCCAAGCATATGTGAAGTATATCTATTTAAGGATAAGAGTGTGGGTAAGAGGTTGAAGAATTTATTTTATATTAGGAGGGAGATTAGGAAGGCAATATATCAGATGCAAACCATCACTTTACCACCATCCCTACTGGCGTATCCTGAGGAGCTTTCCTCAAAGTTTGTTAGTGAACTTGGGAGTATACTTGGGTATCCTGAGTGTTGTATTAAGAGGTATGCTGAGGAGAGGGCTTCAGGCATATATGTTGAGGGTAGGATATCTGAGCAGATTAAGAATTTGAGGAGATCTGGGGATAAGCCAAATGTTTTCTCATTCTTCTCAAGCAACTTTATACCCCATGACCCTAAATGTGAGAAGGCTGCTGAAATTGGAATGAAATTGTATGAGGCTTTAAGGGATAATATTCCAGGAGCTCATCAAAAATATTATGCTATCCTAGAGGAAAACGTTAATACTGCTGAAAACTTCCCTGAGGTAATTAGGTCTTATAGGCAATCAGCTGAGTCTAGACTTAAAGACCTACTCATGCATACATGATGGAAAAGTTAATTATCCTATGTTTAAACTAAATATTTATGGGTGCTTGTAATTGGCATATGTAAATTTAGAATTAACACCTGAGAGAAAGAAGGAGCTTATAGATAAAATTGCCACAGAGATAGTTAAACGTGGTCTTGAAACCCCCGCGATAATGCTTCTCGAAACTTTTAAGCCATTAAGCTTTATTGGAGCTGAAATGGCTATATTCTACCTATTCCCCTACATTAAAGCAATAACCACAAATCCAATAGTTGATGAGATAACAGCACTCTTCCACGATAGGTCTGCAGTTGAGGAGCTTATTAAGAGAATTGAGGAGCTTGTGGAGATTGAGAAGGAGAAGGAGAGGGCTGCTAAGGAGGCTAAGAAGAGGGCTAAACAGTTGGCTTCATCATCCACTGATAGGAAGAAAAGATTTTGGATTTTTGGTAGTTGAATTCACTCTTCCTCCTCTTCTTCCTTAGCCTCTTTTGAGGTCATTTCACTGCACCAATCCATTATCTCCTTCTTAGCTTCCTCCCTAAATGGAGCTCCAATGGTTACTATAAATACCTTGTTATCCTTATATTCGTCGTCAAACCATTCATTGTCGAATGATATTACGTATATTGGTAGCTCAACTATAACTGTCTTCTGCTGTGTTCTCTGAATACTCAATTTTGAATATACTTCATATTCCTCATTAGTCAATGGTAGCTTTATCTCCATTGGATAGCTGTCTCTTATTATTATGAAGTCTGATTTACTGCTATCCCATAACTCCATAGCTTCCTTAGCCATCTCCTTTACAGCTTTATCTAGGTCTAAGTCCATCTCCTTATATATCTTGGCATTTCCATTCTCGGAGAGTATTACTATGCTCTTCAAACCTTTTCACCCATAGCTTCAAGAATTATCTTCTTAGCTGCATTCACGTCTGGTTGCCCCCTTTCATTTAATGGCACTCTGGACATTACGTACTTCACTCCCTCCTCATCTTGTATGAATACTTGTGGTATATCTATACCACCATACTCATTCTTCACACCATATTTATCTAGGAATTCGTAGTCTTCCTCTTTAAACTCCACTTCAAACCCCCTCTCTTTAGCCAATTCAGATACAGCCTTCTTAACGTATTTTGAAGCTTCCTCCCATGATGCTGAAACCACAATTATCTTCTTAGCGGTCATCTAATTTACACCTTGCCTAATGCTTAAAGTCAAAGACAAATATTTATCTTTGTTGGTTTAAGGTTGCGAAAACATTATTTACCTCCATAATACATCATTCACTTTGTGGTTTGTATGAGTGAGGGTGGCGCTTCAGATGTTTCAAGCATCCCTGAAGATTTGAAGCATAGGATCTTCTATGAATGGGTGCATTACAACTATACTTTTGATGAGCTTGCTAAGAAGTATAATTTAACTTGGGAGCAGATATTTGAGATAATTAAGAGTACCCCCACCAGATATGCTTGGATCAAACCAAAAGAGTTTACCCCCAAATGATTCTCTCTAATAAACATTTAATTGCGCAACTCATTTATAGCGGCTTCATCATTTATCAGCGCTTTGTCCCATTATTCATCGTTGCGCAGGCTCAGATGGTCTAACGTCTTCATTAAATTCAGAACCCGAGTTCCTCCTCATAGCCCGATAACTTATTTATTGGTATCACACTAATTAATTTAGTGTTTCATGGGTTGCTGGAGGAGCTTAAACCCCTTGATGGTGGAACTTACACACTTATAGTTCTTGCTTCAGGGGATTTCAGCGTTAATGTTGGTCGTATGGGTTTAATTCACTTTAGAGCTGGCTTGTACACTTATACTGGTTCGGCTCTCAATAGGAGGTTTGGTTTGTATAATAGGGTTTTAAGACATTTGAGGAGGTATGGTAAGAAGTTGAGGTGGCATGTGGACTACTTATTGTCAATGGATTTGGTTAATGTGAAGGGTTTATGCGCATCCCATAGTGATTTTAGGGTTGAATGTGCCGTGGCTGAAGCCATACTTAAAACACTCAATGGTATTCCAATAATTGGTTTCGGATGCTCCGACTGTAGATGCCCAAGTCATCTACATTATTTTGAATCCATGAATTATTTTGAATTGTTGGATTCCATATGCAAATTATATGTTGATTTGGGTTTAAATCCAATAAAAATACTTTTATCTTGAACCGAGTCGCATACCGCCTATGATGTGCATAAATTTCATTACGATGTCTCCATATGTGAAGGTTATGAGTGTGCCTATGGCTATGAATATTATTAGTGGTAGAGCTGGGGTAACCCATACATCCCCCTCTAATATTCCATTATCATAAAGCTTTACTATATCTTCCAACCTCTCTTCACTTAATGATGCTCCAACCCTTATACTCAACCTCCTCTTAACAATTCCATCCTCCACTTTTACTTCCTCCATTGGGTATAGGAATTTCTTGCCCTTAAGTTCACTTAACCTTATCTTGTATCCAGTCATCATTGCCAAGATCTTCTTAAATACACTCTCCCCCTCCAATCCTGTAAATATATTCTCACCCATTGCCACTCTACATGTATTCCTTAATAGCAGGTATATTGCTGGTATTGTGGATAGTAGTATTGAGTTGTTGAATATGGATATTGATGTTATTGGGTGAGTATTGAGTTTTATGGATAGTTCCTCAGGCATTACTGGTATCAGTATGCTTAGGGATATTAGTGCTTTTGCATCTGCCCCACCGAAGAAGTCCAGTTTGTATAGTGTCAATCCAGTTAATATGGAGAAAAGTATAGATGTGGCTGAGAGCATAATCCAGAGTCCAAACCCTTTAACGTATGCTTCATAGATGAATAATGGTGTTCCGGAGGCTGCCATGAAAACCCATATCAAATCATTTATCTCCCTACTCTTCCAATCTTGCCATGATGATATGGTTAATCCTATTGCTGCAATTATGAATCTAGCGTAGTATATCTCGTTCATCATTTAATTCTCAAAGTATTATTCTTGAACTTCATATATTAATAATGTCTAAGTGGATTTGTGAAAGATTTATCTTTAAGATTCTACCAATCTGCATATTGGTGTGGGGGTTTGAGGTTTAAGTCTGGCAGCTCTAGAGTACTCATTTGCCCAAATTGTGGGTATAAGTTCGATTTAACGTATTCCAGAACATTTTCATGTAGTGGATGTGAGTATTCGGTTCTAGGTTCATGTGGATATGCTAAATGTCCAAGATGTGGACATGAATTTCCAATAAAATAGTTGCATAAGAATTCTTTGAATCGCCTTTAAATACCATTTTGAATCGTTTAAATGGTGGTTGAATTTAAGAGTGTTGAATTCTCACTGTTACTGGTCATCTCAATTATAGTCTGCTCATCATTTACATACTATTTTGGTATAATAGTTTATGGTGGTGTTGATAGGCTTAAGTTTGAAAGTAATAAGCTTACATGCGCATTAATATATTCATCCATCAATGGAATGCTTAGTTTAGCAAGTTATTCTGGGGTTGAGGATGTTGAATTGAAAATTACACTCCCCTATAGGCTATCCTCATCCCCATATGTTTTGAGTCTCGTCAATAATGATGGTTGTGGAGTTATAATTGTTGGTGAAGGTGAATCAGCTTACTCGATCAGTTTGCCACCATATGTTAGGGTTTCAGAGTCTTATCTGAAAGTTTATGGTGGCACTATAATTTTGAAGTTGAAGTGTTATGGTGGGATCATTGAGATTTCAATTCATGGTGGTTAGGCATGTCTGAAACCATTGAATTCTCATTCTCCATTATAATCCTATTATCAGCCCTATTCTTCTCCCTCCACAATATGGTTTTAGTTGGCAATTATGTTTATAGGAGTATTGATGAGTCTTGTAAATCCATTATTGTTAGTGGTGTTGAAATAAATCTTATAAATTCTAGAATGCCTTTAAATGAATCCCTACATGAGTTTAGATTACAATATGATTTTGAAGGTTTAAACTGTAAATTCTCAATAATTCTTTTGGAGTACAATGTTTATGGGGGTGAATATTTACCGGAACTTTCCCATCCAATTTTCATTGAGTTTAATGGTAGAGTGTATTTTGTTGGGGTTCCTGGGGTGTAGGGTTTGAGGGTTGGGGCTATGTTCTCCCTTGAAGCATTCTTATCAGCTGTAATCCTCCTATCATCCCTACTAATATCATACAGTTTAGTTTCAAAGTATATCCCCACATCAAGTGATGAAATCGATAATGATGTTAAGTTTTTATCTTTTATGTTATCGCTGGATAGATCGGGCTATTTGGATGAAATATTTAGGTGTGGGGATTACATGAAGCTTTACAATGCCTTAAAAT
Source organism: Candidatus Culexarchaeum yellowstonense (assembly GCF_024707025.1). Lineage (NCBI taxonomy): Archaea > Thermoproteati > Candidatus Culexarchaeota > Candidatus Culexarchaeia > Candidatus Culexarchaeles > Candidatus Culexarchaeaceae > Candidatus Culexarchaeum > Candidatus Culexarchaeum yellowstonense. Next base: position 36,669 of record NZ_JANGFQ010000005.1, on the reverse strand, counting down.
CCGTTTTAAATTTGAATTTCGGGATGACCGTTATTGATGGTTTTAGTGGTGTTGTTTTGTTTAAGCATCCTGAGGGTGCATCTTTTAGTAGAAGCCTCTACTATTATTTCTATTCCAATTATGGTTTCTTCATAATTTCAATTTCTTGGTGTTGATTTTGAGGGGTGAAGCATTCCTAATATTCTCTTTGATAATTTCAATAATGATACTGTTTTATGGAGCTTACACTTGCACCCTCACTTCAGGGAGAACCCACTTCCCCGAAATTGAATTCCTATATCTACATGTATTGAACAATCTTTTGGATAAATATTTTCAAGGTATCCTCAGACATTACCCCTTAAACTCCATGTTCATAAATTCTTCCATATGCAATTTGGCTGATGTTCTCTTTAAGTATAGATCTATTGTTGGTGTTGATGAGTTTCATTTCTCAACTATTTCGAATTTCAAGTACAATTCCACGGATTCCCAAATTTATTGCTTCTGTAGATTTATGATTCGTGTTGGTAGCATATCTCTTACACGTAGTTTAAGTTACAATTTATCCCTTCATGTACTTGATTGTTGGGTTAATGCTTCACAGATCACTTTGAAATACTTATTTATTGAGAATGGACGTATAGTTCACCCATCACATATGGCCTTCTATGTTCTTATGAATTCCTCGTGGGTGAATGTTCCTGATTACTCTGAATGTTCTGAGGGTTATGTTAAATTGTATGTTGAGGGTAATGGTTATCCATCGATGATTCTCTTGGACTTTACTAGTTCTATGGGTGTTAGAATTACGGCTTTAATCAGTATTCGCCATTGATTCATTTATGTTAGGAGTTTAAGCCTCTTAACTATGAAATCTTCATTTAAGCTTAGCATGAATGGTGCAAGTCTTGGTCCACTATCCCTCCCCATCAGTATCTTATATATCGTTTGGAATGCTTTCTTGGTGTCTATCCCCATTTCCTTTGCGCATTCTAATATTTCAGCTTCAAGCTCCTTTGGCGTGGGTTTTCTACCTGAAATCCTATCAGCTAATTTAGCGAGATACTCCCTTTCATTTGGACTTATGCTTTCAATAACTTCCTTTGGCAGTTTATCTAGAACTTTTATCTTAAGATTCTCTGGTGCATATTTTTCAATATAGTATTTTGCTCTATCCATCACAATTTTTATCTGCTCCAATTGATCGCTCGTTGGATATCCCTTTAAATGCCCAGTTCTAATCAACCTATTTACTATTTCTTCAATTTGTCTCTCTCCGCTTGGCGTTACTTGTACTAGCACCAATGCAAATGTGTATGGTATTTGTAGTGGCATTTCTGGGCTTGGCTTCTCATTGTGCGCCAGCTCATAACTCCTCTTAATTATCTTCTCAACCTTCTTATCCTTCAAGGATTCCAATCCATAGTATATCCTTTCAGCCTTCTCATATTCTTCGCAGAGTTGTGGTATCTTGCTCACTGAGAATTCCAGGTGGGTCATTGGTTTCGAAACATAGTACCAGTATTTTAGTACATGTGGGTCTGCAACTTTATCCCATTCTGCGAAGTCGAAGGATATTCCTCCGGAACTTGACATTGCCTCCCCATTTAAGTATACCCATTCATATGGAAATCCTTCTGGCGGTTCTATTTCAAGTATCTCCTTTGCCAATGCTGTACATGTATCTCTACTTCCACCTGCAGCTGCATGATCTTTCCCATATGGTTCAAAGGTTACGTTTAGAACTTTCCATAGTGCTGCCCACTCCAACCTCCATTCCAGTTTCCCCTCATTTAACTTCACAACCCCCTTACTCCCACATCTTGGGCATTCGTACTCTACTTCTTCCGCTTCAAGGTCTACTGATACAGCTTTCGTTGTGGATATGTTTTTGCATTTTGGGCATAGTGGTTTGAATGGTATCCAATCTTTCCCATACTTCTGCCCCCTAAATCTATTTAGTATTTCTCTAACTGCATCCCTTTTCCTTATGTATGTCTTTATGACTTCGATCATCTCCCTCATTTCATATACTTTTGATGTTTCCACAAAGGTTATTTCGCCTAGATCATACTTTTTGTATGATTTGTAGAATGGTGTCATCCAATGTTCAACCCAATTTCCACAACATCCAACTGGGCATGGTACGTCGAGTATCCTTACCCCCTTCCACTTCTCTTCAAATTCCTTTGTTATTAGTGGTGGTTTTGCTTTTAATGGGTCTTGTGTGTATACTACTAGTAGGTGTTTTACCTCTTTACCCATCTTCCTAAGTCTATTGGCAACTGCTGCTTGTAGGAATATTTCCCCACGGGTTTTACCTATGTGTATAGTCCCTGAAGCTGCCATTCCACCATTTATTACATGCTCCTTTACGTTTTTTGATGCTAGGTGCTCTGCAAGTACATCTATCCAATGTTTTACTTCAACTTCATGCATTCCAATTACACCATTACCATTAGGGTTTCCTTTTGGATTTATATATTTTGTGTGGACTTTTTATATTTTGCATTCCTCATAAATATTTTTGGGTGTATTGATGTTTGCTTGATAGGTTGAGGGCTTTCTTGAATGGCTTCCTCCATCCATTGGCTTCACTAATGATTAGACTTCACATATCCCCTAATATGCTAACCCTTCTAGCCCTCCTCTTAGCCGTATGTTCTTCTATTCAAATACTTTATGGTAACCATGTTTATGGGGGGCTTCTTATATTGGCTTCAGGGTTTTTTGATGTTATGGATGGTTTTGTGGCTAGGATGACTGGTTCAGCTTCAAGTTTAGGCGAATTTCTAGATTCAGTTTTTGATAGATTTTCAGATGCACTTATATTTTCATCAATAATTCTCTCTGGTATGTGTGATTTGATTTCAGGGTTGCTTGTTTTGGTTGGGGGGTTTATGATTAGCTATATTAGGTGTAAAGGTGAACTTCTCGGTATTAGGTTGGCTGGTGTGGGTTTGGCTGAGCGTTCTGAGAGGCTCATCATAATTTCCGCTGGTTTGATTTTTGGGGTTGTTCAATTGTCCATCTACTTATTATCAGTACTTGTAATAATAACTGTTGCTGAGAGGTTTTATAGGGTTGTACGCTTCCTTCATGGTGGTTTGGGTTGAGGAGGATATTCATAGTTAAATCTTCAACGGCTTTCACTGCGCCAATATTTAATATTAGGAGTTTAGCTGGGTCCAGTGGTAGGCTTGACGTTATTTGTAGGTGTATTTTGAATGCCTTTTTCATTGATAGAGACGTATTTAGACGTAACGTAGTATTTTATGGGGTTCTTGAAGGCCCCCCAGATCCTCCTAAAACCATTGTGGTGGATGGTTTCAGTATTGATAATATGGTTTTGGATGAAGTTTGGGTGGCTAATGTAATATTGAATTTGATGAGTGGTGGATCGTTTAAGGGGTTTAATATTTTGAGGATGAATTTCAGCAGTTTAGTGAATTCAATTAGAGTTTCCGGTGCTAAATTGATTTATTTACATGAGAATGGTGTTCCAATTGATGATTATAATTTTGAGATTGGTTTTGATTATTGCTTCATATTGGGGGATCAGATTGGTTTGGATAGGGATTCTGAAAAGCTATTGGATTCCATGGGGGTTCCAAGGGTGAGTCTTGGTAGGATATCATATCTCTCTAGTCAATGCATATGGTTAGTGAACAATTTTATGGATATGCTTGGATTTGAATGAAGTTTGCATTATTTAAGTCTTCTTAGGTTTAACAATCTTCCTCTCTTCTTCAGCTCTCACCTTCACGAGGCCTCTATATACTGCACATGATATGCAGTACGTCTTTGTAACTGGATATTTTGGTATGATGGTACCCTTCTTTTCCAACTCCTTCGCCAATTGTGGGTCTACTGGTGATGTGTATACGGTTATCCTTTTAGCTTTGCTCCTTGGAACCCATGCTCCACAGGAATCGCATTGAACTCTGGGTTCCCTCCCCTTTTGCCCCTTCCCCCTCCCCCTAGACTTCCTCTTCTTAGGCAATATTCACACCACATCATTTTCTACATTACCAGTAAATATATCTTTGCATATTCAGTATGTTTTTGCAAGTCTAAGCTTCTTCTCAGCTACACCTCCACATACAATGCATTTCACTGGGACCTCAGTATCCTCATTCCATGGCTCACCCAAAACTCTTAGATTAACATCCTCTTCTATCTTGTGTGCGCATTCAACTCTCCCGCACCAATCTACTTCTATAACCCCCCTCCCCACTTCAGCCATCTTCTTCAATTCATTGTAGTCTGTTGCTTTATGCATATTTTGCTTCATCCAGTTCCACGCCCTACTCCTAATGGATTCCCTAATCTCCATCATCAACTCTTTAACCCTCTTTGAAGCTTCTGCAATTTTAACTCTCTCTCTACTTAGGGTATCTCTCCTAGCTATAGTTACTGATTCCATTTTTATGTCTTCAGGTCCCACTTCTATTCTTATTGGAACCCCCCTCTTCTCCCAGTAGTAGAATTTGTTTCCAGGCGTTAATTCCCTATCATCGTATTTAGCTCTAACCCCCTCCTCCAACAACTTCCCCAAAATCTCCCTACAGGTTTTGTCAACGGCTTCTTCAAACCCCTTATATGGTATTGGCACTATGATTACTTGTATTGGAGCTATGTTTGGTGGTAGTGTCATCCCCCTATCATCTCCATGTATGGCTATGAGTGTGGCTATTATTCTCTCTGAGATTCCATAGCATGTTTGCCAGACATATTCCTGCTTCCCATCTATTGTTAAGTATTTTATGTCGAAGGCTTTTGAAAAGTTTTGTCCTAGGTTGTGTACGGTTCCTATTTGCATGACCCTCCCATCGGGCATTATGGTGTCGAAGGCTATTGTGTATAGTGCTCCAGCAAACTTATCCCATTCAGGCCTCTTATTCTTCATGTATGGTATGCATATTTCATCGAATATTCTGCTATATGCTTCAACAGCCTCCCTAATTTGCCTCTCTGAATCTTCGAAGGTTGCATGGGCTGTATGTGCCTCCTTGAATGTCGTTATCTCCCTAACTCTTATCATTGGCTTCGTAGCTTCCGTCTCATATCTAAATGTGCTCACTATTTGATAGTATTTTTTGGGTAAGTCTGCATGGGATTTTATCCATAGTTTCAGCATTGGCCCTATGACTGTCTCGCTGGTTGGCCTTAAAGCCAGTTTTACGTCGAGCTCCGTATCTCCACCCCTCGTAACCCAGAAGACTTGTTTTTCAAATCCCTTTACATGTTCGGCCTCCTTTTTGAATAGGTCTTCTGGTATTAGTAGTGGTAGGAGGATTTCCTCATGCCCAAGTGAATCTAAGACTGACCTCATGACTTCTATAACCCTCTTCCTAATTGCAAATCCATATGGCATCCACACCCCACACCCCTTTAATGGATACCTATAATCGTAGACTTCAGCTTCATCTAATACATCTCTAAACCATTCCCCAAAATCCTTAGACCATCTATCCCTCGTAACTAGTGACATGGGTTTCACCACCCGATTAAGGGTTTCTAAGCCATAAATTAAGTAAACTTAAAACTTATAAATTAAATTGATACTATTAATTTGTCATTGTAAGTGTGGTGTGATGGCGTTGTGGCTTGAGATTGTTTTCTCCCCATTGATCATATTCATTGCTATTTTGGTGTTAAGCTACGTCTTCTTCAGAATTCTTAAGAGACTTTCCCCTCCGCCTAGGCGTAGTGAATTGAGTTTGGAGCCCTATGCTTGTGGTGAGGGTACTGATAGATTTCCACCTGAGAAGATTCAGTTGAACGTTCAACTCTATAGGTATGCATTGTACTTCACCATATTTGATGTAATGGCTTTCATACTGCTTTTATCATTCAATGCAAACATAATTTACGTTTTAATATATCTGGCAGTAGCCCTCTCAGCGATAGCGATTCTCCCGAGGAGGTGAAGGTATGGTTTCAATTCTAGCTTGGTCTAGGATTAGGAGTCCATGGATACTTTACATGTGTACTGGAGCTTGTAATGCATGTGATATTGAGGTTTTAGCTGCCCTAGCTCCAAAATATGATGTGGAGAGGTTTGGGATACTTTTGAAGGGGAGTCCAAGGCATGCCGATGTATTGGTTGTTACTGGGGCTGTTAGTAGGCAGGTGGCTCCAAGGCTTAAGAGGATATATGAGCAGATGCCCGACCCGAAATTCGTTATTGCAGCTGGAACTTGCGCCACCTCGGGCGGTGTTTATTGGGGATGCTACAATGTTTTGGGGGGTATAGATAAGGTTATACCTGTAACCATGTATGTTCCAGGATGCCCAGTTAGACCTGAAGCAGTTATAGATGCAGTCGCCAAACTTATAGCTAAACTTAAGTCTGGGTAGGGGGGTGAATGCAATTGTCAACTTTCAATATTGAATTCATCGTTAAGGATCTAATGAATGCATTTCCAAACAAGATCTTAGATTATAAGCTTGATGGTGCTAGAAGTGTATTTGTAAGTATTGATGCTAGCATACTCCATGATGTTATACGATACTTGAAGGATAGATATGACTTGAAGCATATTACAACCATATCTGGAACTGATCTTGGAGACTCCATTGAATTAATTTATAACCTATCCCCATTGAATAGGAGGATTTTGGTGAACGTTAAGGTTAAGGTTTCTAGGGATAATCCACACATTCCATCGGTGGTTTCATTACTCCCTGGAGCAGTTTTATATGAGCGTGAAGTTCATGATCTTCTTGGCGTGGTTTTCGATGGCCACCCATCCCTTGAGAGACTTATATTACCGGACGATTGGCCTGAAGGCGTCTACCCACTTAGGAAGGATTATAAGGTGGAGGTGAAGTAGGGTTGAGCCTCTATCAAGTTCCCATAGGTCCGCAGCACCCAGCCATTAAGGAGGGTTTCCAATACAACTTCATTCTCGATGGTGAGGTTATAGTTGATGTTAAGCTTAGACTCGGGTTTATGCATAGGGGTATTGAGAAGGGTATGGAGCTTAGGACTTGGACTCAGGGGATATTCTTATCTGAGAGGATTTGCGGAATATGTAACGTCCCGCATACAACATGCTATTGTTTGGCTGTGGAGAAGCTTTATGGAATTGATGTTCCTGAGAGGGCTAAGTATCTAAGGATCATAATTAATGAGCTTAACAGGATACACAGCCACCTATTATGGATTGGAGTTTTGGGCATGGAGTTAGGCTTCCATACGCTTTTCATGTATGTTTGGAGGGATAGGGAGAGGGTTATGGATCTTGTGGAGATGATTAGTGGTAATAGGGTTACACCATCCATGAATTGTATTGGCGGAGTAGTCTATGACATAACCCCAGAAATGATTCCAATAATTAGGAGGAATCTAGATTACCTTGAGGAGAGAACCAAGTATTATAAGTCTGTCTTGGAGGAAGATCCAAGTATTAGGGCTAGGACTGTGGATGTTGGGGTTCTTAGCACTGATAAGGCTTTAGATTTGTGCGCTGTAGGTCCAACAGCTAGAGCATCAAATGTTAAGAGTGACGTTAGATTTGATGATCCATATACCTTTTATGATATGATAGACTTCAATTTGATAACGTATGATACATGTGATGTTTGGGGTAGGGCTATGGTTAGGGTTGATGAGACTCTGGAATGCATTAATGTTATTAGGCAGGCTTTGGATAAGATGAGGCCTGGACCCATAAATGTTAAGGTTAAGCGTATTCCACCAGTTGGTGAAGTGACTGCTAGGGTTGAAGCTCCGAGGGGTGAACTATTCTATTATGTGAAGTCTGATGGTAAGGAGACTCCATATAGGGTTAAGATAAGAACTCCAACTCTGGCTAATTTACCATCCCTCTGTGAAATGCTTAAGGGGTATTATATTGCGGATATACCTGCAATAGTTGCCAGTATAGATCCATGCTACTGTTGTACTGAGAGGGTTATTTTCATTGATCCAAATAAGGGTAAGAAGTGGACTTGGAGTTATGATGAGCTTCGCAATTATAGTCGTAAATATTATGGTGTGGGGGTGTAATGGCTATGGATTTGGCTTTCACATTGATTAGGATATTCATATTCCCCGGTTTGCTATTCCTCTCCATACTTGCATTCCTATTTGAGTGGATTGATAGGAAGGCTTATGCTAGGTTTCAGAATAGGATAGGCCCATTGTATGCTGGTCCAAGTGGAATATTGCAGCCAATAGCGGATTTCATTAAGCTTATGGGTAAGGAGGATATAACGCCCAGATATGTTGATGCCTTAATATTCAATAATGCACCAATATTTGCAGTGGCAATTCCATTCTTAGCTTCTCTATACCTACCATTGGATGGTAGTCCAATCTTATCATCCTTTGAGGGTGATATAGTTCTACTATTAACTTTAATGACCCTATACACGATCATAGCCTTCATTGCAGGTTGGGCTTCCACGAATAGGTTTAGCACTGTTGGTGCTGCTAGGGCTGTACTTCAATTCCTAGCTTATGAGATTCCAATGTTCATTTCTGTAGCTTCTGTTGCCGTCTATGTTGGTTCAACATCTTTAACCTACATATCCATGAATCAACCTGTACCCATGATTCTTCTTCAACCAATAGGCTTCATAGTCTTTGTAATTTCAATGCAAGCTGAACTTGAGAGGATACCCTTCGATATACCTGAAGCTGAGAGTGAGATTGTGGCTGGATGGCTCACTGAGTATTGTGGCCCTAAACTTGCATTCCTACGTTTCGCTGAGGATTTGAAGCTTGTATTCTGTTCAGGTTTAGCCACAGCCTTATTCCTTGCTGGTGGTAGCGGTCCAATACTACCTCCATTGATATGGTTTGTGTTGAAGATGATATTTGTAGTGTTATTGAGCTCTTATATTAGATCCCTATTTGCTAGGTTTAGGATAGATCAAATGGTTTCAGGTTGCTGGAAGTATCTAATACCACTATCAATTCTACAATTAATTCTAACTAGATTTGTGGGGGTTGGTTTGAGATGGCTATGATACGTGAAGTATTTAGGCATCTATTCAAACGCCCAGTAACCGTTAAGTATCCATTTGAGAGAACTCCAACTGCTGAGAGGTATAGGGGGAAGCATGAATTCTATGTTGATAGATGTGTTGGTTGCGGTTTATGTGCCCGTGAATGTCCAGCACTAGCTATTGAACTAGTGCCCTCAGATAAGAATGTTAATGGTAGGATTCCAATATTCTACCTTGATAGATGCATATTCTGTGCACAGTGTGAGAGGATATGCCCGAGGGCAGCTATACATTTAACGAAATTCTATGAGTTGGCGTCACCTGATCGTAAGACGCTTGTTTATAGTGCTGGGTAATGTTCTGCTAAAAGGTTATCTATACAATTTCTAAACATTATTTTGGAAGTGTTTATTGGAATGAAGGTTTACGCAGATCTACACATACACTCCAAGTATAGTGGTGGTTCAAGTGAGAAGATGAATATCCCAACCCTAGTATCATATGCCCTCATTAAGGGGTTGAAGCTTCTTGGAACTGGGGATTGCTTGAATCCACATTGGCTTAGGGAGTTGAAGGATGATCTAATACATGTTGGTGGGGGATTCTATGCGTATAGGCTTAACCCTGAAGTGCTATTTGTAGTTGAATGTGAAGTTGGAACTGTCTTCGAATTTAATGGTAAATCTAGGAGGGTTCACCACGTAATCTTAATGCCAAGTCTTGAAGTTGCTGAGCAGCTTTCAGATGTCCTATCACGTTATGGTGATGTGGAGTCTAATGGTCGCCCAGTCTTCAATATGCATCCATCTGAACTTGTGGATTTAGTTTTAGGTGTTGAGGAATCGTGCTTCATATTCCCAGCCCACATATGGACTCCTTGGTGGAGTATGTTTGGATCTTTCAGTGGTGTTGATAGGGTTGAAGATTGTTATGGTGATAGGGTTGACAAGATATATGCTATTGAAACAGGTTTGAGTAGTGATCCTGAGATGAATTGGCGTGTTAGCCAATTACATAGGTTCACGATTTTAAGCTTCTCAGATAGCCATTCCCCATACCCATTTAGGCTTGGTAGGGAGGCATGCCTATTCAATTTGGATAAGATGGAGTATTTGGAGCTAATAAATGCCATAAAATCTAGGGATCCTAGACGCTTCTTAATGACCATTGAGGTTGATCCAGCTTATGGGAAGTATCATTGGTCTGGTCATAGGAATTGTAATGTTGGTCCATTACCTCCTGAAGAGGCTAGGAAGCTCAATTACATATGCCCAGTTTGTGGTAGGAAGCTTACTAAGGGGGTTGAGGATAGGGTTGAGGAGCTTGCAGATAAACCTAGGGGGTTTAAACCTGAGAACGCCATACCATTCATAAAGGTTCTACCTCTACAGACAATAATAGCCTTCAGCATGGGTATTAGTGAGGATGATATTTCAAAGCTTAATAGTGGTAAGGTTTGGAGTTTATATGCCAATCTAGTATCGAAATTTGGCTCCGAATTCAATGTTTTGCTGGATGCTCCAATAGATGAAATTGCGAAGACATCAACCCCCCTCATAGCATCATACATTAAGAACTTGAGGTATGGGAAATATTCCATAAAACCTGGTTTTGATGGTGTTTATGGGAGGATAAACATGTTTGGATCTTCCATGGATTTGAGGGATTTTATAAACCGCTAAAATTACTTCTTCTTATTACTTGATAATAGTAGCTCCCTCCACCTCCCCTGAATTACAATTCCAATTAACCCTCTTAATCCACTTGTATCCACTATTTCGGCAACCTTTATCCAATCTATCTTCAGTATGATCCATGTCATTATGAGTAGAACTATTATTGATATCAGTATTCCATATATGTTCCCCTCTCCGAAAACTATGTTCAGTTGCTCTGTGAAGTATTTCCCAAATAATGCTACCGCTATGCTTAGCAAGATTTTCCCAAGTGCTGTTGCTATGAAGAATTTTATGAAGCTATACCTCACTAATCCAAGTGGTATTATCACTATGTCGTCTGGTGATGGTGTAACTGTTACGAAGAATACTGCTATAGCCCCATACTTCCCAAGCATTTCCTTAAACTTCTCAATCTGCCTCCTCTTCTCTTCAGTTATTATTATTTTGCTCCCCTCAAATCCCAGTAGGTATATTACGCTCTTACCTATTGCTCCACCTATCCCAGCAACTATTCCGAGGATTATTGGGTCTACTGGCATGTATGAAGCCATATAATATATTGCAATTAAGTATGGTATGGGGATGAATGGTAGGAAATTTCCAAGTATCGACACTATTATGGCTCCTACATATCCATAGTTTAACGCTATTTTCATCAATACATCCATCAGCCATTCAAACAATTTTATCCATTAGAACATAAGTCTCCACATGGTTATAACATTTTAGCTTTAGAAAACTTTAAAGCTTAATCAACATACAATAATTACACATAACAGTTTGCGCTGTTATGGTTGGTGATGATGTTTGAGTGTTGATATTGTTAGTATAGTTTTAGGTGTTTCGGCTATTGTTTTGGCTGTTTTGACTTTAGAGTTTAAGAGGATTATGCACTCCATTGCTGCTTTATGTTGCTTTAGCGTGGTTTTAGCGGCATCCTTCTTCTATCTCTCAGCACCTCTGGTTGGTGTTTTCCAATTGGCTGTTTTAGCTGGTGCAGTTACAGTTCTATTCATAATAGCTTTAATGTTGACTGGGAAGGTGGAGGTGGATTGATTGAAAGCTATTGACGTTTTCGGGTTGGCTTTGGGATTGCTATTAGCCTTCCTCTTGGCTCAACTACTCGTCTACGGATTTTCAGGTGTTGGTTTGTTTGCTTATGATGAAGCTCCAAGGATCTTGGTTAAGCCTGACATCTCATTCCATAACCTTGCAGTGAATGTTGGTGATTTATTGTGGGGGTATTGTGGAATTGATGTTTTGATACAAGCAATCGTATTATTTGCTTCTGCAATGGGTGTAATTGCACTTCTACGTGAGGAGGTGAAGCGTGGTGCCCATTGAACCATACACATTCATAGCCACTTCCGGAGTCTTATTGGCTGTGGGCATTTATGGTTTAATGGTTAAGAGGAATATGATCAAAATGGTTATGGCCCTTGAGATAATGTTCAGTTCAGCAATACTAAACTTGGTTAACTTCGCATACTTCAGATTGTATGGCTTCGTAGATCCAATACTCCACGTTACAGCCATAATAGCCATATCCGTTGAGGCATGTTTGATTGGCATTGCACTTGCCTTCGTGATCAATGCGTATAGGCATTATAAGACTCTCGATATTAGGGAGCTTAGGAGGTTGAGGTGGTAGGATTGATCGAAATTTTATCTCCAATAATAGTATTAGCATTATTCGGCATCCTTACACCGATAGTAGGGTTCATATGTGAGAGGGGTAGGGTTAGAAATCTCGTTGGTGCATGGGCATTATTTGGCTTCATAATTGCTTTCATGGCATGCTTCAGGCTTATGAGCCTATTGAATAGCAAGCCAGTCATAATATTCTCATTGTATCCCATCGCTGGCGAGTATGTTGCTGGATTCATGGTTCTCGATTGGCTTAGCTTTGCATTCTCCATTGGATTCATATTCCTAGGCCTCATATCCACATTGCACTCCATAGATTATATGTCCCATGATACTGGCCTACCCTCATACTACTCATTATTGCTATTGATGGTTTGCGGCATGGTTGGCGTAACCCTTGCAGGGGACTTCCTAACACTATACGTGTTCTGGGAGTTGATGAGCCTATCCTCATACTGCCTCGTTGGATTTAGGAAGCATTTATGGGAGCCTGTGGAAGCTGGATTCAAATACCTACTTATGAGCGCCGCTGGTTCAGCACTAATACTATTCTCCATGTCCCTCATTTATGGTTTAACTGGTTCACTAAGCTTTGCACGTATAGCAGCATCATTAACTGGTGCCAGTTCATCGATACTATTATACGCCATATTCATACTGCTCTTAGTTGGATTTGGAGTTAAAGCGGCAATAGTTCCATTCCACTCATGGCTTCCAGATGCGCATCCAGCTGCTCCAAGCCCTATAAGTGCAATGCTTTCAGGTGTAGTTATAAAGACTGGGGTTTACGCCATTATAAGGGCATCCTACACCCTAATAACCATATCCACTGTGGATTTCAGGCCTATACTTGCTCTCCTCTCAGTTTTAACGATGACGGTTGGGAATCTACTCGCCCTAGTTCAGAAGGATATTAAACGTTTATTGGCATACTCTAGTATTGCGCAGATAGGCTACTTGATATTGGCGTTATCGCTTGGAACAGAGTTCGGCTTATTGGCAGGTATAGTTCACTTCTTCAATCATGCATTGATGAAGGGGTTGGCATTCCTCTGTGCTGGATCAATAATACATGTGCTTGGAACTAGGAATATGGATGAATTCATTGGTGTTGGTAGGAGGATGCCGGTAACTGGTATATCATTTGCAATAGCCCTCCTATCCCTAGCTGGAATGCCATTCCTAAATGGCTTCATAAGTAAATATCTGATATTTGCTGCAGCCATAGATGCTCAGGCATACCTATTAACCTTAATAGGGTTATTGAATAGTGCTGTTGGAGTTGTATATTATGTTCGTGTTATACAAGTATTGTTTAGGAAGCCAATTGAAGCTGTTATGAGAGCACATGAATCTCCACCATTAATCACATCATCACTTGTAATTCTATCATTGCTATGCATAGTTTTCGGTGTATGGCCTCAACCATTATCATACGTTGCTGAATTGGCGGCTCACTTCACCTTCCAGAGGTTGGTGTACATTACAAGTATACTGAAATTCTAAGTTTTGAACAGTAAAATTAATAACATTTTTACAAACATATTTTTCTGGACTATTTCAAGATGAGTGGAGTGGCTGTACATGTCAAGTGCACTTAAACCTGTGGAGATGGCTAAGGTTAGGATAATAATTCCAAAAAGCTACTATTATGATGTTAAGTTGGCACTTACGAAATTGAAGGTTTTACATTTAGATGAATGGTGGCATGATGAGGAGTTCGTTGAATTAATTAGGGAGGAGCGCTCAGCTGGTGGGGAGGTTGATGTGAAATCCCTTGTTAAGGAGCATCCTGAAACAGTTAAATTTAATGGGTTGCTGAAGAGATACATGAGCTTGGCTGATACACTTAAAATTGATGTAGCTAGCTTCACATTTAATGAGGAGCTTCTAAACAGATCTCACTTGAAATCCATTGAAGAAAATATATCACGCCTTGAATCAATAGTCAAAGAGTTTTCAAATCTACTTGAGAGTGGTGAGGAGAAGTTTGCGGAATTTAAGAGTAAAGTTGCTGAAGCATTCCCAAACTATGAATCCTTCATAGTGGGAGCCATCAATACACTCAAGGTTGTTTTGGATAGGGATGGAAATGTATTCCATTCAAACTTCTTCTCATATATGCTTGGATGGACTCCTCCGGATAAAGTTGATGATATAGTTGAAATAGTCCAGAAGGTTGCTGAGAATTCCTCAATGGTATTAGTGTCGCCACCAGCAAAGCATGATCATCCACCATTCCTCTCCCGATCCCCAAAGTTCCTGAAACCCTTCGAATCTCTAATAAAAACATATGATATCCCATCAACACATGAAGTTAACCCAACACTAATAGTGAGCATAACATTCCCAATACTATTTGGATTAGCCTTTGCAGATGTCGGTCACGGACTACTCCTAGCATTATTTGGAATACTACTATACACGTATAAGCGTAGAGGGTTTAAGAGTAAAAGTGAAATGATAGGTTTACTGATGTCTGGAGCTGAACTATACATACTATGTGGAATTATGGCTATCATTGGTGGGTTAATGTTCGGTGAGATATTTGGATTTCACATGCATGAACCACCACTGGGATTCATATTGGAGCACATTCCAGGTATAGGTCACGTCTTCAGCCCATTAGAGGAGCCTATGAAAATGTTTAAATTATCATTAATGGTTGGGATGATTCATATAAGCATAGGCCTCACATTAAGCATAATAAACGATGTGCTTGAAGGTGAATATAAGAAGGCCTTCTTCGGTTCAGCATGCTGGTTGTGGTTCTACCTTGGAGCAATGTACTTAGGACTATTCGTATACAAGTTTGATATTGGGAAGTGGATGTCTGGATTAACATTAACAGTACCACTAGTAATTCTACCAATAGTCTTGATGCTCGTGGGAATGATGGTAACTGAAGGTCCAATAGATGGATTCGCCCACACATTTGAAGCTGCAATAAGCTCCCTCTCCCACACAGTCTCCTATGGACGTATACTTGCACTATCCCTATCACATGGAATGTTAAGCCAACTCCTCTCCTCTGCAGCTCCAGCCCTCGGCGCACTCGGATACATCGTACTAGCCATAGGGACAATATTCCTAGTAATGGCTCTAGAGGGACTTGTATCCTTCACACACGTCCTAAGGTTAACATGGGTTGAATTTGGATTCAAATACTTCCGTGGTGGGGGGAGGGAATACAAACCCCTAGGCGTTCATTAACTTCATAAGATTTATAAGTTGTTTATATCATGATAGTATAGCTTCAATAATGGGGGTATATGGCGTATGGATCAAGTAATCACAGGTCTTCTGGGTGTTCTGCTATCAAGTTGTGTGCCTATAGCTGGAGCAGCATATGGAATCATAACTGCAGGAATATCGATGGCTGGAGCTGGAACTGAACGCCCTGAAATAGTTACGAGACTGCTCCTCGCAGTGGTATTGGCTGAGGCTATAGGAATCTATGGGCTACTAACATCAATAATGCTTATAGGAAAACTCTCCACAATTTTGGCATCTTATGAGGCATCCATGAAAGGTTTAACGGCAGGTGCCGTCATGGCTGCATGCGGCTTAATGGCTTCAATAGCCATAGCATATACAGGCTCAGCTATGGCTGGAGCTGGAGTTGAGAAACCTGAAATTGTTACGAGAACACTACTAGCGGTGGTTCTAGCTGAGGCTTTAGCGATCTATGGGCTACTAATATCAATCATGCTGATAGGTACAATATAAACGTGTATGGCGGCATCCATGTCTTCGGTGGAAAGCCTCAAAACTGAGATTGAAGAGCTGGAGAGGAAATTTAAATCCACTAAGAGAAGGTATAGACGATCCATTTTAAAAGCTAAAATCGGTATTAAGCGATTCGCCCATGTTAGGGCTGGGCTTCATGGCAAGGTTGAAGGGGTTAGGGCTGGGCTTCATGGCAAGGTTGAAGGGGTTAGGGCTGGGCTTCATGGCAAGGTTGAAGACGCTATTCATAGCAGTATTGAGCGTATACATAGGCCCGGCCTCAGACCTGAAGATAGTTTGACAAAGATATATAGTATGATTGATAAACCGAGCTACATTCTGAAAGTTAAGCCTTCAAAAATTCTAATGGCAAAATACTATTTATCCAGAGCTTTAAGTGGTATTGCAAATTCACTATTTCGCTTTAAAGTTTTCCTTTCAGGTAAGCTTTCTACACCACCAATACTTTACTCTAAATCCTACCCTCTTTCAATGGTTGAACTCAGATTTTGGTATACTGGCGTTTATGGGAAATTGACTCGTAGACCTAAGGGGTTTAAGGATGCTTTTATGCGTTGGAAGTCTAGTTTGGGTAATTATAAGGTTAGGATAGATGATTCTAAAGCCATGATTAGGGGGAGAATTGAAAGCTCTATTCAGAGGGGTAAGGGTGCTATTAGGAGATTCTTCGATTGAACTTTAAATATGATGATTTTTCTTTTAAACTATAATTTCCTCCATTATCCTTTCTTTTGGTAGTTCAAAGCTCTTTCCATATGCTATGACCTTTAGATTCTTCATTTCAATCATTTTGCGTGTTAGGTATGCTAGTACTGGTGATATGTCGTATCTGAATCCAGATACCCAAACCCTCTTATAGTTTCTGAATATCTCTCTACTGAAAAGCTTCTCCAATGCTTCCAGTCCACCCTTCTTTAGTGCTTCTAATCCTGTGTTGATTAAGTTTGGGTAGTCCTTGCTCAATGCTTCCCTTAATGCTTCATTGTAATCCCCCCTTTCAAATGCGTTCTTCAGCTTTTTCAATCCCACTTTATATGTTGGTGTTATTATGTATTCTTCTAGTTCACTCCAATCTATACCGATCTTCTTCGCTCTTAAAACGTTCTTCACGTTTGTTAAATCTATTTCTAACCCCAATAACTCCCTAATACTCTTCGAGCTTTTACCATCGAGCTTCTTAGCTTCATTCATCAATTCCCTATATGTCATCTTCTCTATCCTAGCTTCAATTATCTTTATATCCTTCACTCCACCTTCTATGGCTTCATTTAATGGTATTGGTAATCCAAGTTCCATAAGTTTTCCAATGGCTTCCTCTATATCCTTTGATTCCTCATAGACTTTTACGTATTCCTCTATGCTTAATCCTAGTGGTATTGGTGTTATATGTTGCTTTAACCTCTCGGTTTCCGCGTTTAGTGTTTTCAATCTTAGTAGTGCTTTTATGTTTTCAGCTTCATATTTCATCATGTGTAGTGCTATGACTCTCATGGCTTGTGTTGGTAGCCACTTCAATATTTTTATGTAGCTCTTCGTCAATTCCTCTAGGAGTATCTTCTCCAATTCTATTGGTGTTGGAGTCCTATACATCCCTCTAAATGCATGTCCATATGGTGTTCTCTTCAATTCATCTATCAATTCATCGTAGCTTAATTCTGTGAGTTTGAGGTATTGCTCATATGTTATGAATTCTCTCTTCATCCCTCTAATCTTGGTGTTTATGAATCCGTATCTCAGTATCCCAAGCAATTCCCATCAACCTTTGCAGAACTCTTTTACCTAAATCTTATACTTATCCTTTTTCGTCAGTAGGTATGTTGTTATTATTATTAGCCATAGGAAAATCCCTATTGTCATTCCTATCCCAGCGTAGAATTCACTTATCATCTTCCCAAGGAAGTAGCCCAGAACTATTAATGGTATCATTGTTAGTAGTAGTATTATGCTCCTAGTCATCATATATCTGAACACGTACCTTTCCATTCTCGTCCTCCTCTCCTCTTCCACAGTTACCTTCTTCTCAACTTTTGCCTCTTCCTCCACGCCTCTTTTACCTTTAATTATGATTTTCGCTCCCTCCACAACCTTTTGGAGTGAATTGTATGGTTTATTGTTTTCCATGTTTATTCTGCATGCCTCATACACTACTTTCATTGGTATGTATTCTATGCGTTTCATCCATTCATCAATTTTAGCATCTTCAATTTTCACTCTAATTATAAATCTCTCTCTACCAATGGTTTCCATGGCTGTTTTAATGGCATTCAAAACCTTCTCAGTTGGCTCCACATATAAGTCTTCTTCAATCATAAACTTCATTTAAATGATTTGCTCCCCAATTTTTAACCGTTACCTTTTTATAATGTTCATAAGTAACTAATTTTGTTAGTTTAATTAATGCTTGTTTGGTGAGGGGTATGTTGTACTATTCCCCTTGGCTTGTTTGGGTAATACCGATTGTAGGCGCAATACTTACACCCCTAATAGCCCGTTTAGGTGAGAGGGTTAGGGATTACTTTGCAGTTTTATGTTCGCTTATAGCTGCTTTGATGGCTACATTAAACTTTTCATATGTATTGTCTGGTGAAGTTTACGTTCCCGGAGTGGGCTACGTTCATCCTCCAGTGGATTGGCGTGTTAAGTGGTTTGTTACTCCAGGATTCTACCTTGACGTTGGGGTATTGATAGATCCATTGAGTGCTTTTATGGGGGTTATTGTGGCTTGGATATCATTCCTAATAATGGTTTATAGTTTGGGTTATATGCATGGTGAGGAGGGGTTAACTAGATACTGGTTCTTCATGAACTTCTTCATTGGAAACATGCTCCTACTGGTCATGTCCGACAACATTTTGCAGATGCTCTTCGGATGGGAGGGTGTTGGATTATGCAGCTATCAGTTAATAGGATTCTACTATAGCGATGAGAGGAAGCGTTGGATTGGCGATGTCCCACCATCACATGCTGGTATGAAGGCATTCATAACCACAAAGATTGGTGACATATGTTTAATGATAGCTTCATTCATAATATTCTCAGTAGCGGGAACATTCAACTTCATGGATCTTCAAGCAAATCATGAGTGGATAATTGAACTTGCAAAGCTTGGCTTAATAGTTCCAGTTACAATACTATTGTTTGGGGGGCCTGTCGGCAAGTCTGCGCAATTCCCACTCCATGAGTGGCTTCCTGAGGCTATGGCTGGCCCAACATCTGTTTCAGCCTTAATACATGCTGCAACTATGGTTAAGGCTGGAGTATACCTTGTAGCACGATTATTCCCAACAATATACTATGGATTTGAAGATGCAGTGAAGCATGTCCATGGCCTTGCAATTGAAGGCTTAATCCTTCAAGCTCGTCAAAACTTCTTCTTGACTGTGGCTTGGATTGGTGCATTCACAGCCTTCCTAGCTGCCACGCAAGCTATGGTTAGTAGGGAGTTGAAGAAGGTTTTAGCCTACTCAACTATTTCACAGATCGGTTATATGATGCTTGGTTTGGGTGCTGGTGGATTGGCTTCTGATCCATCCACAGGATTCGTGGCTGGCATATTCCATTTAGCCAGTCACGCCATATTTAAGGCTCTCCTATTCATGGCTGCTGGAGCAGTTATACATGCATGTGAAAGTACCAATATGTTTGATATGGGTGGTATTAGGAGGGATATGCCAATAACCTTCGCCACAATGCTTGTTGGTGCATTATCCCTTTCAGGTATACCTCCACTGAGTGGTTTTTGGAGTAAGGAGGCTGTTTTCACTGCATGCATAGTCTCCGGGCAATACTTGTTGCTGGCTTTAGCTGCAGTTACTGCTGCAATAACATTCTTCTATAGTTTACGTATGATTGCAATAACATTCCTTGGACATAAGAGTGAGCATTTGGAGGAGCTTGAGCGTGAGGGTCATCATGTACATGAAGTTTCGAAGGTTATGTGGGTTCCATACACAGTATTGGCTGCTGCCACTATTGTAATTGGGTTTGTTGGTCCATTCTTTGAGCATTTCATGCATGAATTCCTTGAACCATCAATGCACATATTGCATCATGAAGTTAGGTTGTCGGCAATGGTTTATGGTGCAGTGGAATCCTATGGTGGTGTTCCAATGCAATTAATTACGTCAACCATCACTGCTTGTATGCTGTTAATTGGAGGTTTACCCGCCTACTACCTCTACATATCCAGAAAGGTGGATCCTGAGGAGTTTGTGGAGAAGCATGGTTTGAAGGGGTTGTACAATTTCCTCTACAACAGATGGTATATCAATCCAACATACTACCGCCTCTTCGTCTACTCATTGATAAGTGGAAGCTCTATTCTGTTTAGGAATCTTGAGAAGGCTGTTATCGATGCATTCAATTACGTCCTCGCAAACTTCATTGTAAAGCTTAGCAATGTAATCTACAAGTACTTTGAAA
Organism: Candidatus Culexarchaeum yellowstonense; assembly: GCF_024707025.1. Classification (NCBI taxonomy): domain Archaea; kingdom Thermoproteati; phylum Candidatus Culexarchaeota; class Candidatus Culexarchaeia; order Candidatus Culexarchaeles; family Candidatus Culexarchaeaceae; genus Candidatus Culexarchaeum; species Candidatus Culexarchaeum yellowstonense. Next base: position 16,228 of record NZ_JANGFQ010000005.1, on the reverse strand, counting down.
AGCCCATTCTTGATGGATTGAATTATGCAATTGCATATGCTTTCGCATCGTTTTCCCAAGCTTTCAGGAGGATTCAAACTGGTGTTTCATCGTTCAACATTATGGGGATGGCTTTAGGAATAATATTATTGATAATCCTCATAATACTTAGGGTATTGTGAGCTCATTAAACCCCATAACTTTTTATAGCTCTACTTTTAATTAATGGAATTGGACAGTTTATATTGATATGTTAAAGGTTTATCGAAGTTGCTTGGATGTTTAGGGTGATGGTGTGGGTGATTTGGCTTCATGAATCCCATTAGAGTTAGAGTTAGGGGGATTTACTCCACAGCTCTCTCGAAGATTTTCATTGATGAGGGTTATAGGGTTGTTCAACCATCGAAGATAGCTGAGGATAGGTTTAATATTGATGATGAAGCTGAGTTTATGCCTTACGATATTGATATCTTTGATCGTGAAGATAAGTATGGGGTTCACATACTCGCTTCCAGGGGGCTTGTAGACGATATTAGGAGGCTTCTACACAAGTATCTCTTTGATGCAATTATAAATGTTGAGCCTTATAGTGTTAGGGGGATCTATAAGGGTAGGGTTGAAGCCATTGACAAGGTTAGGGGGGTTGCATACATATCAATAGGGGATGGATTGATTGGAACTTTAAAACTACATAATGAACCTTTAAAGATTGGTGATGATGTTATTGTTCAAGTGGATAAGAGTTCAGTGAATTTTGGTAAGCCCATATTGACTACACGTATAGGATTGGCTGGGGAATATGTGGTCATATTTAGGGGTGAGGGGGTGAAGATTAGTAGGAGGCTTCGTAGTAAAGGTGTTGTGGATGATGATCTAAAACCTTACTATGATATCCTCCCAGAGGGGTTTGGTGTAATATTTAGATCTTCATTTAAGAGTGCATCCAAGGATGATATTTTAAATGAGATTTCCAATTTAATTCGCAAGTATGAGGGGTTGCAGAATTCTGTGAAGAATTCCCCTGTTTGGAGCTTATTAATTGAAGGTTATTCACTTATGAACGTCCTATTCCCCCATAATTCCAAAAACGTTTTAGATGATGTTAGGAGGAAGGTTACTCCAACAATTAATTCACATCACTACTTTAAGTCACTCGGTAAATTGCAATCCAATATTGTTGACAGAATTGAGGAGGCAATGAAACTTGGAGTTGATGTGGAGAGTATGTTTTCTGAATTGGAGCATTCTAGACGTAAGTTTATTGGAGGTATAAAGTTTTTGGAGCATGTTAAGCTTAATGGTGAAATTGTATTGCTTGGCAATATTGAGTCAATTAAAGTTCTTGACAATGTATTGGAAATAGTTAGGAAAGTTAAATCTTCAGGTTCATATGATGGTTTGAATGTTGCTAAGAAAGTTGGGGATAAAATTCTAACCACAATAAGGTTTGGCGATTGGTATTATGTTTCAAGATATTACTCTAATGATGGCAGATTTATAGGAGCCTACGTGAACATAAATACTCCTGTGGAAGTTTACCCTGGAAAATTGAGGTATATTGATTTGGCAGTTGATATATGCATTAAACCTAACGGTGAATTTGAAGTGTTGGATTTGGAGCTTCTTGATAATGCATTTAAATCTGGCATAGTATCTGAACGTCTCTATGAATTCATACATAATGTCATTGGTGAAGTTAAATCCAGTGTTTTGAGTGAAGTACTGAATAATTTAGCTTCAACTAAATCATAAAAGTTTTATATTGTATATAGCTATAACATTATGTTACAATTTTGATGTGGAGGTGTGCTGATGCTCGCTGAAGGTTTAATATTCTCGACTATAGTGGTCTTATCCATATTCCTACCAATAACATACATTACTGGTAGATGGATTGGAAGTAAGTGTGGTTGGGTTGCCTTCATCCCACTACTATACTCCTTCATAGCTTCACTAATGCTCATACCATTAGTTTCCTCAATAGGTCCAGTGCATCTCCTCATACCCCTAGTGCCATCCATAGGTTTAAATTTCGGCTTCCTAGTTGATGGTTTAAGTCTACCCATAATATTCACGATTACATTGCTTTGCACTGTGGTCTCAATATATTCAATGCCCTACATGGAGCACCATATAGGTGAAGATAAAGCTCAACATGCCGCCTACTACACCCTATACATACTTTACGCTCTAGGGATGATTGGAACAGCCTTATCCACAAATCTAATCCAATTCTACTTCTTCTGGGAGCTTATGCTACTACCATCATGGGCTCTTATAAACATTTGGGGTTATGGTGAGAGGGAGAAGATTGCATTGAAGTACTTCATCTATACGCATGTGGGTGCACTTGGATTGCTTGCAGGAATATTAACTTTGTACTCGATATATGGAACCTTCGAACTTCCATTAATTGCTTCACTAAGCCGCTTCACGCATCCCAGTGAATACTTGAAGTGGGCTGTTGTGGTAATGTTTTTCGGATTCGCAGTTAAGATGGCTATAGTCCCATTACACACATGGCTTCCAGATGCACATGCGGAGGCTCCAACACCCATAAGTGCGCTATTATCACCAGCAATGATTGGACTTGGCGGATATGCAACTGTGAGGATAATTTACTCAGCATTTCCAGATGTTTGGGGTTCATTTAGCTTGGCTCTAAGTGTATTGGCCCTTATAACGATGGTTTATGGTGGGGCGATGGCTCTTGCACAAGATGATATTAAGAGGTTATTGGCTTACTCCAGCGTATCCCAAATGGGCTACATATTAATGGGACTTTCAAGTGCTGACCCCGTTGGGCTTGGTGGAGCCATGTATCATTATGTTAGTCATGGAACTTGTAAGGCTATCCTCTTCATGGTTGCTGGAGCATTAATTATTGAAACTCATGGTTTGAGGAGTATTTCAAAGTTTGGTGGTTTAGCTAAGAAGATGCCTCTAACAGCAGTTACAGCTTTAATAGGGTTTTTGGGTATTGCTGGAACTCCACCATTAAATGGATTTCAGAGTGAGTGGATGATCTTCACTGGAGCTTTCCATGGAGCTATAGAATCCCATGATGCTATGAGGCTTATTGTGGTTGCACTTGGACTTGTGGGTAGCGTGTTGACTGCTGGCTACGCTCTATGGACTATTAGAAGAGTATTCTTCGGTCCTCTAAAGAGTGAATTGGAGGATGTACATGAGCCTTCAATCCTCGTTTTAGCTCCAATGATGGTGTTAGCCTTCTTCACAGTCCTCCTCGGAATATATCCAAGGATACTCATGGATCTCCTAGCATCATTTCTAAGTCAAATTTAATTTAACACACTCTATTTTCAGTTTATCTATATCTATACCAGCATCATACAAATTTTTCAGTGCATGTGTCGTGGCAATTCCACTCATTATTCCCTCACTTTTGTATATTGCTTTCCACTTCAAAACTGTGTGCTTACTCCTACTCTTATACGTTATTTGATGTACAACATCCGCTTTAACTATATCCACAATTTCACCACTATGTATCTCGAAGCTTCCAACAACACTTTTACTATTGGCATTCAACCATATTCTCCCAGAGATTTCTGGGTATAGGTTTCTTTGATTGAAGTGTTGCTCTAAATTTGATATGTTGTGTCTAGCTATGGATATCAATATGAACTTCTTGAATTCATTTAAATTAACCCTACCTTCAACTTTAAATAAAACCTCCTTCTTTAACCTCTCAACATCCCTCTCCGAAAGGCATTTATCACATATATTTCCATCAGCTGGTCTACCACAATATATACATGTTCCCTCAGTCAATTTCATGCGCCCCTTATACTTGCCTTCACCATCAATTTAGCTAGACATCATATACAAATATATTTTCAATAGTATCTTCCATATATAGACTCCCATCCTTTAACGTTTTCGTTTGAATATGTGAGGGCGGGGACTGTATCAAAATATAATTAGACCCAAAAATAATTGATATGAGGTTATTGATGATGAGTACAAGTTTAAGGTGGTGTAAGAGTTTGGTTTTACAAGATTCTTGCAATTGTAGTGGGGATCAATGATGAGGATACGAGGGCTAGAACAATAGTCTACAATGATTATTAAGGTGTTAGGATAGATTACATAAAGCCTCAAGAAATAATACTAGAGAAATTAGGAATGGCTCTCCACTACAATCCATTGAAACCAAATACTTTATGAACATTGATTATACGAACAAACTATTGAAACTGGGGGGATTATCCCCAGAAATAAAACTTACATCCAAGACATTATTGGGAGGAGAAACACGAACATAACCCTACAATATCTTGCGCTTATCGCAAACACTTCAAAAGAATACCAGTAAACGATAGTGTAAGCAATAATCAACTATTAACTCTCAACACCAGAACTAAAAGTTCTCATACAACCTATATATAACAGATGCTCTGAAGTTGCTGAATTTCTCGTATCATGCTCCGCATTTTTTCCAATGCGTCTATCATTGCTTGTATTTCACCTAAATTTCTTTTAGAGTTGGTGTGGTAATTTTGCAATTGCTTATGTGATAAGCTTTGTTAAAAATGTCTTTTGCATTGTTTTTCAATGGTTAAACTATGTACTTGTGAAGTTGCTGTTCTAGCCTAGTAGTTCCCTTACGGCATTTCTAGTTATGGGGTCTGCTATTACATATTTGTTATTTGTTTTCTCAATAATTGAGAGGTCTAGTAGTGTGGTTAATAGATCGTTAAGCGTCTTATCATTTATTGTTCTATTCTCAATGTCTTCAAGTCTGCTTTTTATTTCACTCCAGCTTCTCTCCGTTGTTAGTAGTTTTAAGAGAACATGGTATCTCTCGCTTCTTCTGCTCTTCAAGAATTTTTCGATTTCCTGCTTTGCGATCTCGACTGCAATTTTAATAATTTTATCGATGTTCTCAGAACATGTATCAGTGTTCATGTAGCAGTTATAGCCGAAAAGAGTCAACCAACCTATAACACCCCCAAAAGCTCTGGCAGCGTTCTCAATGATGTGACTGGGAATTGAAACCCCTAATTCTCTAAATCCCTTTTCAAGAAAATCCACAGATTCTTCGAAACTTAACCTCCTCGTGGATACTACGTGCATATATCTGCCGTAGAGAGGAGACTCCACAATATCAATACCTATGAATTTAAATAGGAGACCTACCTCGGAGCCCGTTAATACTAATCTAACATGCTCTAAGTTGTCGTAAATGTAGGCGAAAATCCGTGGAAAGTTTATCCAAGTTATTTTCCTGAGCTCCCGTGCTTCGTCAAAGGCGATAATAATAGGTTTTCCGATGTCGAAGCCGATCTTGTTGAGGGCAGTGAACATCTCTACGAATTCGAATTTCTTGTCACCTCTCCAGGAAATGTCTACCGATAGTGGTGATAGAGAGATCGAAACACCGTTGACTCTGCGCAGTTTCTCCACGATCTTCCTACGTAGGGGAGTGTTTCTCGATATGAAGTCTTCCAGGGAGGCCTTTACAATATTGGCGAAGTCCCTATAGGTTGGATTCGAAGAAAGCCTTGTATCTAGGTATACATACGGGTATCCAAGTTCACTCAATGCAACTTTGAGGAGCGAGGTCTTACCAGTCCTTCTTACTCCAGTCAAGAGAGTAATGGGAGCATTTTCCAAGCCCTTTTTGAGATCTTCAAGTTCTTTCTCGAAATCGTACAGATCACTTTTTCTTTCCTTAGGCTTTATATCAAACAACAACTTACCCTACCCCAAGTAAACTTGGGTTACCCCAAGTATATATTTTACTTTAAATCCTCATCAAAATCATTCAATGAAACTCTTAACTTTAGTCAAGAGTAGCTTACATTTTCTTAACTCCATACTAACTCTTTTTATACTCTTCAAAAATAAATAATGAATATAATCAAGTTCTGCAAGCATCCTCCATGATTCCTCATTCTTTCATTTTTCACAAAATTTTGCATGTAACTGTCAACAGTTCCCTTTAGCTGAGAAATTCTCATTCATTCAAAATTAAGCATTAATTTTAAATTAATTGTTTGAGAATATCTTTGTATTCAAATTCTTTAAGCGTTATGTGAAATAAACTAAAAGGCTTTAAGAGAAAGGATTGAAAACATATAGGTACTTCACAAACTCCTCTACCTATTTGACCATAGATGATGTAGGGGGATTATAATTTTGAAATGAACTCATAGTTCGCTTGATCTATCCACATAATTTTTGGTGTACTTCTTTGGTTTTAATGTTTCTACAATGTAGTTGAAGGCTGCTTCAGGATCAGTCCTCCCACATGTGAATGCGTCTATGGTGGCGTATTCTAGGTTTGGCCATGCATGTATTGATATATGTGATTCTAGGACAACTCCTATTACTGCATTGTATTCACCTATGCTGTATGCTTCAACGCTTACCAATTTTGCCCTTGCAACTTCCACTGCTTTGACAACTAAATCTTTTAGGAATGTAATGTCAGCTAACATATTTTTGTTACATCCATAGAGGCTTCCATATACATGCTTTCCGACAGCCTTAATCTCCCCCGCCTGCATTTCCCCTTCTCCTATCATAAGAACATGTAAAATTTAAACTTTTCTATGGCTTTTTCCATCCTTTTCTGGAAAAATTCGGTTTTAATAATGCTTTTTAAGATTCTCCTTTTCAAAATTCAGTTTTAAACAGAATTTCAACGTTTAAATCAAATTTAAACCTAAAAATTTGATTTTAATTCAAAATAAAAGTTTACTTTCTGATTTCTTCTAAATTTAAGTTTAAACTTTTCTTTTCATCTAGTTATGGTTTAGCTTGTATGTTATCTTTAAGCGTTTAGTTCAAATATTCCTCTAAACATAACATTAATTGTATGTCTTCTAAGCGTTTATTCGGGACTTCTGGTGTTAGGGGGGAGATTAATCGTATTTTAACTCCTGAATTGGCTGTTAAGCTTTCAATGGCATTCTCAAAGTTTCTAGGTGGGTCTGGGGATATTGTCATTGGTTTTGATTCTAGATTTCCATCTAGGGTTTTGGCTGAAGCCTGTGTTTCTGGTGCATTGTTTTCAGGTTTAAATGTATATTATGCTGGTCTGGTTCCCACACCAGTACTCCTACATTTGGTTAAGGTTTTTAGGCTTGATGGTGCCATAATGGTTTCAGCAAGTCATACTCCCCCAAAATTTTGTGGGATAATGTTCTTTAAGGGTGATACTGGGGAGCTTTCACCATCAGAATCCAATATAATTGAGGGTTTTCTAGAGTCAAATTTACAGTTTAGTTGTGGGATTGGGCGTTTAGAGTATTTGCATGATATATGCGAATTATACGTTGATTCAGTTATTGGGGGTTTTGGTAATATTGGAGGGGTTGGGGGGTTTAGGGTTGTTGGGGATATGGGTAATAGTGCATATGCACCATACCTCCAAGTATTGTTTGATCGTTTAGGCGTTGAACTCATTGATGTAAATTCCCATCCAGATGGATTTTTCCCCGGTAGGGGTGCTGATGTTAATGCTTCAAGTTTACGTGATGTTTCAAATATGATAGTTAATGGTGTTGGGGATTTCGGGTTTGGCGTTGATGGTGATGGTGATAGATGCATATTTGTCGATGAAAGTGGCTGTGTAGTTTCAGGCGATCTTACTGGAGCATTATTTTCCCGTGAAATCCTATTGAATACTGGTGGAGGCGTAATTGTATGCCCAATAAATACCTCAAACTTGATAATCGATGTTTCTAGAGAGTTTAATGGTAGAGTGCATTTCACTAGGGTTGGTCCACCTGAAATAGTTGAAGCTGTTAGGAGGGTTAATGGTGTAGTCTTCGCTTTTGAAGAATCTGGGAAGTATATTTGGCCTCAAAACATACTTTACGGAGATCCAGGCTATGCTATACTATATATGTTGAAGCTGATTTCAAAGTATGGTTCCATAGTCAATGCTATTAGGGATTTCCCAAAATACTTCCAGTTTAAGGTTGCAATTCCATGTGCAGATGAGTATAAGTGGTTGACTTTAAAATCTGTTAGGGAAAAGCTTTTAACCATGGTTCAGCCGAGGGAGGTCATCGATGTTGATGGTTTGAAGGTGATTTTCGATGAAGGTTGGATTCTACTGAGACCTTCTGGAACTGAGGATGTCTTTAGAGTTTTCGTTGAAAGCCTTGATGAGGGTTGGGCTTCAAAAATGTTTGATTTATGTGTTGGATTGGTTAAGGATGTCATTAAAAATCTATCTAAATAAGTCTTTGTCCTCGGGGTATAGTAAGTTCTTTATGGAATCCTCCCCCTTCGGATAATCGTACCCCCTAATTACAACCACTGGAATTCTATCACTCTTCCCCATTGCCAATTCAGCTGCAGCTGCAAGTTCATCAACCACAGCCATTTGTGTCACCCTTAAAGTGTAGCCATACATGTCTTGGCTCCCCCTATAATCTTTTATAACACATATTCCAGCCACCCCTATGGCGAAGTTTACATGCCCCCTCCTCCAAGCCCTCCCAAATGTATCGGATATTATGACTGCAACATCAACATTCTTCATCCTCTTTATATCCTCCCTTATCTTTCTGGCTGATTGATCTGGGTCTTCTGGTAGTAGTGAAACAATTTCTTCACCTCCAGCAACATTTGATCTATCTATTCCCGCATTGGCACATACAAATCCATGTTTTGTTTCAACTATTAAATGTCCATTCTTCATCTTCACTATCTTATTACTCTCTCTAAGTATTAACTCCACAAGTTCAGGTGTTTTCCCCGTTAATTCTGCAACTCTCCTTGCGAAGGGTGATGGTTGTACATCGCTTAACTTAACTATCCTCCCCTCAGCTTTAGCAACTATCTTGCTGGCGACAACTATTATATCCCCGTCCATTAACCCTCCAATCTGTTCATCTGCCTTTTCACATATTATCTTTGCTAAGTCATCCCCAGCCTTTATATCTGGAATACCCCTCAAACCAATTATTTCTATCTTCTTATAGTTCATCTTCATCACGCATCCTCCTAGTTAATAACATTAGTATTCCACCCCATAATGCCACACTCAATGTTACTGCTAACATAGATATAAATATGCCTATCCATCCAATTACCATTGCCAGCATGGTGTTTCCTGAGGATAGCATGTTTATTGATGTATTCAGTAGCCAATTGGCTATGAATGCGAAGGGTTGAGCCCAACTCTTCTTCATCAATGCATATTTCGCTTCCAATATCCTCTTGTACATTTCCGATTCCCCTGTGAGTTTAAATCCGAAGCTTATGAATTTCAATGTTAGATCCCTTCCAGCAGCCATGCTCATGTATTGTATTATTGTGTTTGTATCGCTTATGGTTCCCCCCTTAATTTCCCTGAATAGTTTTTGTAGGAAGCTTATTCCACCATTTTCTTCAACAATTGTCTTCACAATCATGTATGATGCTGCATAGTAGCTTAGTATGTTTGATGGTGTTTGCATTGGATTCCACCATTGAACAAATCCATAGTTTCCATTTAATTGTTTAGCTACACCCTCTAGGGTTTTCATCCTCGATGATGCTCCAGTCCATCCCATGCTCATGGTCAAATTTATGCTTAGATATTCTGCTAACCCTTCATGTAGCCATAGTATGTTTGGTGATATTCCTGCAGCCCATGCGAAGTGATGTATGAGTTCATGGAGTGCTATTTGCTCCCAGAATCCTTGTGCAGTTCTCGTGTATAGTAGGTTTAGGTAAATGTTTCCTAGGTGTGTTCCATTGAATGGTATATATCCCCCAGTCCCAAGGTCTGTCATTCTCGGTGCGAAGAAGATTATCCTTATATTTGTGAGGTTTATACCAAATATCTTTGTTAGATTACTGTAGAATGTCTTGTAAGTCTTTATTAGGTTTTCCGCTATCCCCATGTATCTCTCGGGTGTTGTGACTTCAAATATTCCCTCCTTATAAGTCTTGAAGTTTCCAGGTCTGCTTGTGGTGTATTCTATGGCTATCCTTGCATTGTTCGTTTGGAGTTTTATTGTTATCTTCTGCTTTCCACCTTCTGATGTTATGCTTGTGGGTGGTGGCTGTATGTTCCCCCCTGAAACTTTGCTTTCTCCGGGTAGGTATATGTATGCTATTCCAGTATCTGATGGGTTGAAATATATTTGTGGTGAGTAGAAGAAGCATTGTGGTTCAACTATCAATGCACCATTATCCATTGTGTAGTTGAGTTTCAATTCGAATTTTGGGTTTCCAATGTATGTAAAGGTGAAGTTGTCGTAGAATGTGAATTCCTCCCCCTCACTTGTATATGCCCTCTTAACCTCCTCATGCATTATACTTCCACTAATAATTGTCAATGTATATTTCGTGAAATTTCTAGGCACTAGGAACCATGATTTTCCACTCGTAATATATGATTCATATGTTATTATTACTTTTGTCACTCCATTGTAGTCCACATCGCATATGTATGTGTATGATCCATTATATTGCGATATGCTTAACTTATCGTAGGCTTTTGTCGTCTGGGTAATGGTTGATATGGAGATTACTATTAGCACTATTGCTAGTATTGCATAGTCTCTCATCATCCTCTCCATATTTAATCCTCCAAGGATTTTCTGGCTAATACTATGTATCCCGTATGCCCTATCATTAATGTTTCTGGTCTCGTCTCATTAGGCTTCACTTTCCACCTCCTCTGAATATTCTCTATGCATTCTATTCCAATGAATTTTGCCTTCTCCAATGCTTCAACGGTCTTTATCACTTGTTCTATTGATGGGCTGTAGCTAACTATTATCCCCCAATCAGCTAATGCCTCATATGCTTTTTCCACTATTAGCCATGGTGATGGTAGGTCTAGTATCACTGCATCCACATCCCTCTCATCAAACCCCTCACTTACATCTTTAAGTTTCAGTTCTACGTAATCCATTAATCCGGCTTTTTCAATGTTGCTTTTAGCCACCTTTATATGTTCCTCTCTATTGTCGTAACTGTATACTTTACCATTTGGCTTTACATAGTATGCTAATGCCATTGTTAGGGCTCCTGACCCTGTTCCAGCTTCTATAACCCTTGATCCTGGGCCTATTCCAGAGTAATGTATTATTGTTGCAATATCTTTTGGGTATATTATCTGCGTTTTCCTTGAAGCTTTCATTACATAATCCCTTATTGTTGGTTTTAGTATGTGGAATTCTACTCCAATATGGCTTTTCACCTTCTCCCCATACCTCTTCCCTATTATGTCGTTTGTCTTTATATACCCTTTATGGCTGTGGAATACTTGATCCTTCTTCAACTTTATCATGTAGTTTACCCTTTGATCGAAGTATAGTATTACATAGTCGTTTTCACTTATCATTCTAGCACCCCCACAGGGATATTCAATTATCCCTTTGCATTTGCTGCATTCTACTCAATATTTCATCCACTTTCCTTTCAATCCTCTTTAAATCTTCAATTATCTTTATTAGTAGCTTTACTGTTTCGTTGTGGAAGTATATTCCTTGTGGTGATTCTATTGAGCTTCCCTCACCCATTAACCTATAGAATATTAGTCTATCCCGCAATATCTTTTCAATATCCCTACTTTTATCTTCACTCATATGTTAATCATGATTATATGGGTTTAGGTGTTTGTTAAACTTTTCTTACACGTATGCATATTGTATGGTAAACTATATAGCTATTCTCCTGCTATTGTTTATGGGGTGTATTTCATTGAGGTTTAAGGATTATATTGCCTCGGTATCTAGGTCTAGGGGGAGTAGGATTATTCTAGCTTTGGATTTATCCATGCTTCCAAGGGATGCGGGTTTCAATTCTTTGAAGGAGAGGGCTGTTAAGATTCTATCCCTAGTTTCACCATATATATGTGCTGTTAAGGTTAATATGCAGTTGCTATTGCCCCTTGGACTTTATGGTGGAGTTAGTGATATTGTGGATTTAGCCCATAAGCTTGGGATTCCAGCTATAATGGATTGTAAGCTTAGTGATGTTGGTCACACCAACATTTGGGCTGCTAAGCATTATTTTGAAGCTGGATTTGATGCCATCATAGTTAATCCATTGGTGGGTTGGAGTGAGGGTGTTGAGCCAATATTTGATGTTGCTAAGGATTATGGTGGTAGGGGGGTTATACTACTCACATATATGAGTCATAAGGCTTCCCCTGAAAGTTATGAGCTTCCAGTTTACGTTGAGGGGGGCTTAAAACCTCTATACATGGTTTTCGCTGAGAGGGCTCTTAAATGGGGGGCTGATGGCGTTGTTGTGGGGGGCACATACCCTGAAAGGATAAGGGAAGTTAGGAAGCTACTTGGAGATAACATTCCAATATATACTCCTGGAGTTGGCTTTCAAGGTGGGGATGTTAAGAATTGTTTGAATGCAGGTTCAGAATACTTTATTGTGGGGAGATCTATATTTGAAGCGAAGGAACCTGAAGTTGCGGCTAAAAGGTTTAGGGATATGAGTTGGATTTAACGTGTGGATGAATATATCCTCCAAAGATCAACGATTTTTGGTATGAAGTCTTCTATCCTATATCCATGCCCTATCCCTGGGCATAGTGAGTCGAGGTATAGGTATAGCTCCATATCCTCAAATTCGATCCTCGCATTCTCCTCACTAACCCCCTCCATTGGCTTCACTGATAAGTGGAATGGGTATAGTTTACAAGTTAGTGGTCTTTCAAGGTAGATTGTGCAGTACGCTATTCCATTAACTTTTGTTAGGAATATGCATGAACCATCACCCTTCTTAGACAAATAGTACTTCCCATTGTAGTATACCACTACGGGTCCATACTTCCTTGTAAGTGATGCTGCTTCATTCATCTTTAATGGTACTATATATGCTCTGCAACATTCACCACATCTAATGCATCTCCATAGTTTAGCTTCCCTCCATGGTATGTATCTCTCCCCTCTCTCCATAATCACTCACACATTTATGGGATTTTCAGCTATTTTTATAAATTTTCAACCTCAAATTTTAATTTGGTGTATTGTTTGAGTCTAGTATTTTTGGGGGATTTGGAGGGCGTGGATTTCAATAGCCTCATTAATCGTTTGAAATCTTCATCGCCAAATGTTGGTTGCGTCCTATTATTCATAGGTTTTGTTAGATCTGAGGGTGCTAATGGGGGGGTTGTGAAGGAGCTCGATTATGAGGCTTATGGTGATCTAGCTAAAGCTGAATTGGAGAGTATAGTGGGGGATGCCATGAAGTGTGATGGTGTTTACTCGGTGGCTGTTATGCATAAAGTTGGGCGTGCATTTCCAGGTGAACATACATTCATAGTTGGAGTTGCATCTAAACATAGGAGTGAAGGGTTTAAGGTTTTAAGGGAGATCGTTGAAAGGGTTAAAAGTGAAGTTCACATATGGAAGAAGGAAGTTACCGATAAAGGTGAAGTATGGATCCCCCATAAATCGTAACATTTAACATTTTTAAGTTAACCACCACCCTCTATTAATTGGTGTTGAATTTGTCTTTGGATAAGAGGATTGAGGATGCCATTGTAATGCTTCTTAAAGCTGCATCAATATATCTTCCGCAAGACGTTAAGAATGCATTGATTAAAGCTAGGGATTTGGAGGATAATCCACTTGCAAAGGCCCAGCTTGATGCAATTATTAGGAATTGTGAACTTGCTGAAGTTGAGGGGAAGCCTATATGTCAGGATACTGGACTCATATCATTCTATGTTTCCGTGGGGGATGAATTTCCAGTTAAAGGTGCATTGGCTGATATACTTAGGAAAGCCACCATTAGGGCAACAAGAGAAATACCCCTCAGACCAAACTCTGTGGATGTTTTAAGTGGGAAGAATCCCGGCGATAATACTGGTAGATATGTGCCACACATAGAATGGGAACTCATACCGAATAGTAATGAACTTAAGGTGACAGCATTCCCGAAGGGTGGTGGAAGTGAGGGGCCATGCTTAGCTAAAGTCATCCTACCCACTGAGGGGTTAAGGTATGCTAAGAAGATAGTTTTAGATGCTGTTGCAGAGGCTGGACCTAAACCATGCCCACCCACAGTTATAGGTGTTGGTTTGGGTGGAACAATGGATTATGCAGTTAAACTTGCAAAGAAGGCTCTACTTAGACCTATTGGTGTTAGGAGTGATGTTGAAGGTCTAGCTAAACTTGAAGTTGAATTACTTGAACTTGTGAATAGTTTAGGTATAGGTCCACATGGCGTTGGAGGTAAGACTACTGCTCTAGATGTCCATGTGGATTGCGCCCATAGGCATCCAGCATCATATGCTGTAGCTGTAGTATTCAATTGCTGGGCTGTTAGGAGGTCAACTATGATCATGGATTCCAAGGGGAACGTTGATTTCATAACACATAAATTCATGAATGAATTGTGGAGGTGAATGGGCTTGGAATATCATATGAAAACTCCATTAAGTGAGGGGGATGTTAGGAAACTTAAGGTTGGAGACATAGTCTATTTAAGTGGAATCGTTGTTACGGCTAGGGATGCAGCTCATAGTAGAGCTTTATCAATATTGAATTCAGGAGGCTCCCTACCAATAGATTTGAGGGGGCTTGCAATATACCATTGTGGTCCAGTGGTCGATAAGAAGGATGATAAATGGGTTGTTGTGGTTGCAGGTCCAACGACAAGTACTAGGATGGATCCGTTGGAGTATGAGTTTATTGAGAAGACTGGTGTTAGGATGATAATTGGTAAGGGTGGAATGGGGGTTAGGACTGTTGAAGCTTGCAGGAAGTTTGGTGCAGTCTACACAATATTTACTGGTGGAGCAGCCGTTTTGGCTGTTAAGGGTATGAAGAGGGTTTTGGATGTTCATTGGCTAGATTTAGGTATACCTGAAGCATTATGGGTTATTGAAGTTGAGAATTTCGGTCCACTAATGGTAACCATAGATTCTCATGGAAACAATTTCTACGATTCAATAAACAAGGAGGTTTATAGGAGGCTTAGGGAAGAGATTTACCCGAAGATTGGAGTTCAAGGTTAACTTAAATCAATATTTTCTTTTTGATATCTACCCTCATACGTTTTATGCGGTTCCCCTTCCAATTCTATGAATATCAATTGAATTATCCTTGCATTCCTATACAGTGTTATTCCATGCTCATTATACACATACAATAAGCTTTCACTTCTACCAATATATCCTGGATCCCATAATGCTGTATGTATTGTGGCTCCACATCTCAATAGTGATGATCTCGGTAACCCTATGGCTATCATGTTTTTCGGCATCTTTACAATTTCATTGTACACTATCTTATATGCACCCCTTTCCAAGTGTACTTTCCCTTCATCATCGAATGGTATTTGCTCTGCATCTGGGATAATCCTATGCTTATTTGTAAAGTCTATTGTCCCTGAACCCATAAATCTCCAGACACTATTCAAGGTTAACTCTATCCCTGCTGGTTGAATTTGCAATTCTGGTGATATGAGGTTTTCCACGATTCCCATCTTATAAGCTTTCATACCAGTTATTATCATAACCTACTCCTCCCAGAACATCCTAGTTCTAAGATACTCCTTCTCAGCTTCCAATATTTGTATGTAGAATTCCTCTTCAGTCTTAAAGTACCCCTTCAGTATCCTTGCAGCTGTCGTCGGCCCAACTCCTCTAGCTGCCAAGGCTATTAACGCCCTCTTACCATAAC
The DNA here is from genome assembly GCF_024707025.1 of Candidatus Culexarchaeum yellowstonense. Lineage (NCBI taxonomy): Archaea > Thermoproteati > Candidatus Culexarchaeota > Candidatus Culexarchaeia > Candidatus Culexarchaeles > Candidatus Culexarchaeaceae > Candidatus Culexarchaeum > Candidatus Culexarchaeum yellowstonense. The sequence goes on along the minus strand of NZ_JANGFQ010000005.1, from coordinate 617 downwards.
TCATTATTAAGCTTATGCTCTTCTGGAATTCTTCGAAACTCTTCTTTTCATCATCACTCATCTTCAAACCCCTATGCCACTTATCCAATATCTTTAATATGTCTTCCCTATGTGTTGCCCCTATGGCTTTTGCTCCACATTTTGGGCAAACTATCTCTTCAGGTAGGTACTTCACTTTATATCTACCCATCCACTTCCTACAATGTATGCATGCAAGTATAACTTCCCTATTCTGTAATCTCTCCCTAACTATATCCACTATGTTTAGTGGGGCTTCACCTTTCGGTATTAATCCTTGTGGGAGTGCTTGTATGAGTATTTGCCTAGTTAATGGCGATATATTAGAATCCATTCTACCCCTATACGCTTCCAACCTAACCCTTCCAGCTCTAACTTCTTCCACAAACCTCTTAACTGCCTCTATGTTGAAGTAGTCTTGTATGGCTTCTCTAAGTGCCTCTCTTTCTGCAACTGTATCCTCCAAGTATGTTGCTAACCCTTTAATCCTACTTATCTTTGCATCCTTCTCCACAACCCCCATCCTCCTAGCAACATGTAGTAGCTTCCACTGATATTCATGCGTATTCTTCAATGCATTGACAATCCCTTCATCTATA